>DATJRL010000189.1:0-5865 GCA_035504785.1 Caulobacteraceae bacterium | reverse complement strand
AGCACCCAGCCTTCCTCGCGTTCGGCGGTCTCGGCGACGTTCGCCGCCGTGCCCTTGGGCGGGGCGAAAAGGGCGCCGAGGCGGCCGGCTTCGTCGAGTCTGGAGAAGTGTTCGGCGGTGACGCGCACCTGGGTCGCGTCCTTGACCTCTCCCGGCAGCGGCTGGCCCTTGAACATCGAGGGGTAGACCTCGGCCGCGACCGCATCGACGCCAACGAGATCGGCCTCGGTGAGCGCCTTCCAGCCCGTCTCGAACGGCCAGACCTTGAAGGCGTCGCCCCGCGCCAGCTTCAGGCGCCGGACCATCGGGATGCCGAGGATCGCCTGGCCGCCGACCGAGCCCTGATAGTAGAGCTTCCACACCGGACTGGAGCCCTTGGCGGCGACCTCGGCGTAGCGGAACTCCGGGATGTCGCCCGGCCCATGCGCCCGCTGCTTCTTGGGCTGCAGCGTGGTGAGCGCATCCTTCGGCGGCACGCCCCAGAACGGGAACGGCCCGCCGGTGAGCCGGCGGTTGATCTCGGAGCCGACGCCGAAGCGGTTGTTGGTGTTGTCGGCCTTGTCCTTCACCATCCGGTCGAGCTGGTTCCACACCGCCAGCCAGGGCGGGCTCTGCGCCGGCAGCTTGAGCCCGGCGGCGAGACCGCGCGGGAAGCCGAGGTTGAAGTCGAAGCCGATCAGCGCCCGCTCGCTGCGCTTGGCGCGGTCGTCGAGGATGCCGGCGATAAGCTTCTCGGCTTCGGAGCGGGTGGCCGGGTTGTGGCTCTCGAACGCCATCCGGAATCGCACGTCGCGCTTTAGCACGCCCACCCAGATGGAGTCCGCGCCCGTGGTCGGCTTGGAGGCCGCGCTCCAATCGACGATGACGTAGGCGTTGAACAGGCGCGGCAAGCTTGGGCTCCGGATCGAGGACGCCGCCTTCTACTCGCTCCGTCGGGGCCGGCCAACGCGCCTCTGGCGAGCCGGGCGCGCTTTTCGTCAGGCGGGCGCGAGCGCCTTGCCGGCCGCCTCCGCGAGCGCCAGATCGAGGCGGGCGCCCGCGGGGATCGGCGGGGAGGCGCGCAGGTTCAGCGCCTTGGCTCCGACAGCCAGATCGGGCAGCGCCGGGCCCACGCGCGTCTCGGTCGGCAAGACGCCGGCCCAGGCCGGCCATCCCTCGTCCTCGGCCATGCGCTTGACGCCGCCGTCGCGCACCTTGGCGGCCGCTTCCTCGATGGTCATGCCGACGATCGAGGTCTTGGCCAGTTCCTCGGCGGTGGCCGGGCGCAGAACGGCGGCGCGGCCGGGGTAGAGCCGGTCGATGAAGCGGTCGAGCGCGGCGCGCGTCTCCTCGGGGTCGGCGATCAGCCGCGCGCGGCCGAAAGCCATCACCGAGCGGTAGTTGATCGAGTGGGCGAAGCCCGAGGGGGCCAGGACGAGGCCGTCGAGCAGGCTCACCGCCACGCAGGCCTCGGCGCCGTGGGAAAGCTCGTTCAGCATCCGCGAGCCTGACGAACCGTGCCAGTAGAGCCGCCGGCCCTCGCGCCAGAAGGCGGTCGGCGTCACGTAGGGCCGTCCGTCGATCACATAGGAGACGTGCGCCAGGACGGCGGCGTCGAGCACGGCGAACACCGAGGCCTCGTCATGGGCGCCGCGGATCGGCTGGCGGCCGAGCCGGGATCGGTCGGTGGGTTCGAATACGGCGTCGGACATGGTCGGACCTCCTGGCGAGGTCTCGCACTAATCCGACAGGTGGTCTGTCATAAAGGTCCAATTCAAGCTAGAAGCGCATACCAATTTGGCAAGGCGATCCCGCATGAGCTGGTCTGACGTGTATCCTTGGACGCCGCCTGAGCGAACCAGGCTGGTGGTGCGGCAGGTGTACGAGCAGGTGCGCGGCGCCATCGGAGTGGGCGCGTTGGCCGCTGGGGCGCGGCTTCCCTCGAGCCGCGATCTGGCCGACCGGCTGGGGGTCTCGCGAGCCTCCGTGGTGAGCGCCTACGAGCAGCTGCTCGCGGAAGGCTACGCCGAGGGGCGGCGAGGAGCCGGCACATTCGTCGCCGCCGATCTCTCCGGCCTGCTGGATGCGCCCGCAGCGCCGGCGACGCCCGCCGCGCCGAGGCCAGCGTTGCCGGAACGCGCGCTGGAGGGTCCGCTCGACCCGCCGATCACCACCGTGCCGGGGGACGCCCCGTTCAACACCGGCCGCACCTTGCTCGATGTCCGGGCTGCGGACGCCTGGGCCCGCTCCACCCGCCGCGCCCTGCGCGCCCTGGGACCGGAGCACTTCGGCTATGCCGACCCCCGCGGCGATCCCGCGCTCCGCAGCGCCATCGCCGACTACCTGCGCGCCGCCCGCGGTGTTCGCTGCGAGGCCGAGCAGGTGATGGTGACCTCGGGCGCGCAGCACGCGGTCGACATCGTGGCGCGGGTGCTGGCCTCGCCCGGCGCCCCGGTGTGGGTCGAGGATCCCGGCTATCCGTCCACCGTCCACGCGCTGGCCGCGGCCGGGGCGAAACTTTGCCCGATCCCGGTCGACGACGAGGGGCTGGTGGTCGCCGAAGGAGTGGCCGCGGCGCCCAACGCCCGCGCCGCCTTCGTCACACCCTCGCACCAGTATCCGCTGGGCGTCACGCTCTCGATGGCGCGGCGCTTGGAGCTGCTCGCCTGGTCGCGCGCCGCCGGCGCCTGGATCGTCGAGGACGACTACTGCAGCGAGTTTCGCTACGCCGGCCCGCCGCTCGCCAGCCTGCAGGGACTCGATGGCGGCGAGCGGGTGATTTACGTCGGCACCTTCAACAAGGCGCTGTTTCCCGGCCTTCGCCTCGGTTACCTCGTCGCGCCGAAGGCGCTGGCGCCGGCTCTGGCCCAGGCCCGCCGCCTGATGGATCGCCAGCCCTCGACGCTGACCCAGGCGATCGTGCTCGACTTCCTGCGCGAGGGCCATTTCGCCGCCCACATCCGCCGGCGCCGGCTCGCCTACCACGCGCAGCGCGATGCTCTCGCGGACGCCATCGCCCGCCATGCCGGCGACGTGCTGAGCCCCGTGGCGCCCGACCAGGGCATGCACTTGATCGCCTATCTCGCGGACGGCCGCTCCGACTCGGCGGCCGAAGCCGCGGCCGCGGAGGCCGGCGTCATCGCGCGCGCCATCAGCCCGCTCTACCGAAAGGCGCCGCCGCGCCAGGGCCTGTTGCTGGGCTTTTCGGGGTTCGCCCCTGGTCAGATGGCGCGTCCGGCGGCCCGGCTGGGTGAGGCGTTGCGGGGGCGGTCGGCTGGAAGAGACTGATGCTGGTTCCATCACCCCCAAGCGCAGCGCGAGCCGGGGCCGGACCGTCCGGATCCCGAACGACTTCCAGCTCGGTGGCGGCGCTTCCGGCCCCGGATCGCCGCCGCCGATGGCGGCTTGTCCGGCGTGACGGAACCGGGTGGCGCCGCCTGACTTCAAGCCGCCCTAGAAGAACGCGAACGCCCGGATCTCGATGCTCTCGCGCGGTGGAGCATCGGGGCGGGTGGTGGGGTCGTCGAAGGAGGTGTGGGCGCTCCAGCGCGAGCGGCCGTCCCTCGCTGACTCATAGACCTTGAACATGATCGCCTCGTCGCGGCGCATGCGCGGGAAGTAGGTCCAGCGGTGGGCCGGGTTGTGCTCGAAGAGGTAGATCTCGCCCACGCGGTCTGGGAACCGGCGTTCTGCGGCGATGAAATCCTCCGGGGCCAGCGAGCGGCTGTCGGCCAGCGCCAGCGGGTTGCGCTCGATCGGTTTTCCGATCGCCCGCCAGACCTGCACGATGGCGAAGCGTCGGGCGAGCAGCGCCTCGGCCTCTCCTGAGAAGAAGTCGCGCACCCGCTGCGGCCCGGACCACTCGGTGTAGTCGTTGTGCACCGACTTCACCGGCTCGCGGATCTTGTGCTCGGCCCGGAACGCCTCGTCGCTGGAGCGCAGCGTGTGATCGAAGACGAAGACCCGCTGGGCGCCGGACGTTTCGGCGATCAGGCGCTCCATCTCGGGGTAGTAGACCCCGCGCAGCTCGTCCGGGTCGAGGAAGTTGCGCACCTGCGTCGGGTGGTCGACCAGCTCGAAGCCGGCCGCGTCGAGGCGGAAGTCGGCGCGGCGCGGCCGGCCGTCCTCGATGCGCGCCATGTGCTTGGCGTACTGGCCCGTGGTCGTGCGCATCAACCCGTCAGGCCCGCCGGTTTCGTTCACCGGCTTCGCGACGGTGCGCACCGAATAGACGAGAGGCGCCTCGACCGCCGTTCCGATGGTCGCCGTGTCGGACATGTCGAAAGTCCTATGCGTAACGTGACCGGCCCGGCGCAAACATAGGCGCCGCCCCGACCGTCCTCAAGCGCCGTCTTGGGCAGCTTGCGTCCGCTTCCGGGTGTGATGCTGATTTCGGGGTTCGACCGAGGCTGTGTAAAACTCAGTCGTCTAAAGAAACTGTAGAATTACTTTCCTCGTCAACGCGTCTCGGTATCCCGTCGCGCAATGGAGGCGCGGCTGCACGGACGCGCAAGCTTGTGCCTCAACCTTCGGCCGACGCTGCGTTTTTACGCAGGCTGGACCCATTGCTGGCGTTCGGAAGGTCAGCTTTCTGGCGGTGAGCCTCTCAGACGGAGGGGTGGCGCAGAACCGCAGGCATGTTGGAGGTGGCTGGGGTAGAACTGCCCGCCCGGAAAGGAAAAGCCGTCGTATGAAGCTTCTGCTGACGTCGGCCGGCGTCAAGAATCCTAGTATCGAAGCCGCCCTGGTGCGGATGCTGGGCAAGCCGGTCGCCGAGTGCGACGCGCTCTGTATCCCGACCGCCGGTTATGGCCATCCCCAGGGCAGTCCCGCCGGCGCTTGGCGGTTCATCACGGGCCGGGCCACCACTCCGATGTGCGAACTCGGCTGGAAGTCGCTGGGCGTGTTGGAGCTGACTGCTCTGCCCAGCCTCGGTCAAGATCGCTGGATTCCCTGGGTAAAGGCGGCGGACGTGTTGTTGGTGAACGGCGGAGACGCGCTCTATCTCGCCCACTGGATGCGCCAGTCCGGCCTGGCCGACCTGTTACCCTCGCTGCCGGATTTGGTCTGGATGGGTCTCAGCGCCGGCAGCATGGTGATGTCCCCCCGCATCGGCGAGGAATTCATGGGTTGGAAGCCGCCTGCGGGCGGCGACGACCCCCTGGGCTGGGTCGACTTCTCAATCTTCCCACATCTCGACCACCCGGCTTTACCGGACAACACCATGGCCGACGCTGAGCGCTGGGCAGCGAAGCTGGACGGTCCGGCCTACGCGATCTGCGACGACACCGCGATCAAGGTCGTGGACGGCGAGGTGCAGGTGGTCTCTGAGGGCCACTGGCGGCGTTTCGAGCGGTCGCAGTGACCTAGACTTCGTCCGCTCTGAGGCATGATCCCAGCGGAGAGGTTCGACCCGAAGCAGTCATTCATCCGGGTGTGAGCGGACGAGCGGTTGCTCGCTCATTGGGGGCAGCCGTTCACATTGGCGGCGTTGCAGGCCGCTCAAGAGCGCGACGACCGGTCTAGCGACCCGCGTCGGCGGCGCGGAGCTGCCGCAGAGGATTGAGGGGTCCAATCGGTATGAGCTCGAAGGTCATCAGGCGGGCTTGACCAAGCGGAAGCTTCTCAAGGACGTCATGGGCGGCCTGAAGGTCCGTCATGTTGAGAATGAAGGCTACGCCGTTGCGCCCTTCCAACGAGTACCACTGGTCAATCTTGCCTTCGAGGTAAAGGTCAACGGTCGCCTTGACCTCCGTCGGCAGGATGGCGCGAACCTGCTTCATGTCGGCTCCGGGCGCGATGGCGCCAATTGCCAGGATCTTGGTGGTTGGCGTCGTCGGTTGCGCTCCGGCGGGAGCGGCGGCCAGCAAGAGGGCCAGTACAGTG
>DATJRL010000188.1:0-7633 GCA_035504785.1 Caulobacteraceae bacterium | reverse complement strand
GCTGCTCCGTCCGGAGAACGCCACGCTCTACCACCGCATCGTGGGCGCCGTGTTCGCGGCCATGGCGCCGACCCTTGCCGCCATCATCGAGGACGGCGCGCGCGAGGGCGCGTTCGATGTCGCCGACGCGAACCTCGCGGCCGAGGCGCTGTTATGGCTGGGCGAGGGCCGCCGCGCGCAGGTGGTGGAGGCGATGGCGGTGGCCGAAGCCGGCGACGTCGATCGCGCCACCACCCTGATCATGCGCCGTATCCGCGCCGAGGAGGCGCTGGTCGACCGCGTGCTGGGCCTCCCCGCCGGCAGCATCGATCTCGCCGGCTCCGAAGCCTTCGTCCGCGCCCTGATCGCGGCCTGGGACTTTACGCCAGCGGGCGGGTAGGCGGCTCGTCGAAATCATAACACTGCACTGTAGAGAGCGGGCCGGCGGATGCGCTACGGTCCGGCGATGGGCCGGCCTGGCGAAAGAGGCGAAGCATGACGGACGCGGTCGAGACGGTCATCCACGCCGGGACGCTGCTGGCCGAGCCGGGCGCCGCGCCAAAACGCCAGCGGAGCGTGCGCATCGCCGACGACAGGATCGTCGCCGTCTCGGACGGGTTCATCGATCCGCCGCCGGGCGCTCGGCTCGTCGACCTGAAGGACCGGTTCGTTCTGCCGGGCCTCATCGACTGCCACGTGCATCTCACCGGCCAGCTCGGTCCCGGCCAGCGCCTCGCTATGGTGGAAGACTCCAACCCCAAGGTGGGTCTCGACGCGGCCCACCGGGCGCGGCTGACCCTGGAGGCCGGCTTCACCACCGTGCGCGACCTCGGAGCGCGCCAGCCCGAAGTGATCTACGCGCTGCGCGAGGCGGTCGCCGAGGGCAAGGTCCCCGGCCCGCGCATCCTCTGTGTCGGGGCGATCCTTTCGCCCACCGGCGGCCACGGTCAGACCTACGGCTTCCGGACCGACGTCTGCACCTGCGTCCAATCCAGCATCGGCGTCTGCGACGGCGTCGACGCCTGCCGGCGAGCGGTGCGCGCGCAGGTGGCGATGGGCGCGGACGCGATCAAGTTCGTGGCCACCGGGGGCGTGCTCTCGAACCTGCGCGCCGGTGTCGACCAGCAGTTCACCACCGACGAGATCCGCACCATCATCGAGACGGCCCATACGCTCGGGCGCAGGGTCTCCGCCCACGCCCACGGCCTGGCGGGGATCAACGCGGCGCTGGCGAACGGCGTCGACTCCATCGAGCACGGCAGCTTCCTGGACGAGGCTTCGATCGCGCTCTTCCTGGAGCACAAGGCTTTCCACGTGCCGACGATCATCGCGGGGATGACGGTGCTCGACCTTGCTCAGGCGGGGGGCGGCGTGCTGACGCCGGCGCAGGCCGAGAAGGCGCTGGTGGTAGGCGAGCGGATCAAGCAGGCGCTGGGCAGGAGCTATCGCGCCGGCGTCAAGATCGCCTTCGGCACCGATATGGGCGTCGGCCCGCACGGCCAGAACGCCCGCGAATTCGCGCTGATGGTGGAAGCCGGCATGACCCCGGCCGACGCCGTCCAGGCCGCCACCGTCGGTGCGGCGGAGCTGCTCGACCTCTCCGAAACGGTCGGAAGCCTCGGGGCCGGCAAATCAGCGGACCTGATCGCCGTCGATGGCGATCCGCTGGCGGACGTCACCGAACTGGAGCGCGTCCGTTTCGTCATGGTCCGCGGACAGGTGGCAAAGGCGGCCTGAAGGGGACCTCCTCCGCTCTCCCCCGCGAAAGCGGGGGCCTAGGCGTTTTTGTTTCAGCGCCAGGCCCCAGAAAAAGCCTGGGTCCCGCTTGCGCAGCGAAGAGCGGGTTCAAGCGCGCGAAGCTATTCCAACACCTCGTAGGCGGGCAGCGTCAGGAACTCGGCGAAGTCGGCGGAAAGGCTCATGTCGGAGAAGATCTTGATCGCTTCGGCGAAGCGGCCGGTCTCGAACGCGCCGCCGAGCAGGATCTTGAGCGCGGCCATCTCTTCGTCCAGCAACGCCTGGAACAGCGCCGGCGTCACCACGCGGCCGTCGTCCAGCTTGGCCGCCGCCTGGATCCACTGCCAGATCTGGCCGCGGCTGATCTCCGCCGTCGCGGCGTCTTCCATCAGGTTGTAGAGCGGCACTGCGCCGCGGCCGCGCAGCCAGGCCTCGATGTACTGGACGCCGACGCGGATGTTCTCGCGCAGGCCATGCTCGGTGCGCGCGCCTTCGTGCACCTTCAGCAACTGCTCGCGGGTGATGGCGACGTCTTCGCGCAGCTTCCCGAGCTGGTTCGGCTCGGGCATCACGCGGTCGAACACCTCCATGGCGATCGGCACCAGGTCCGGGTGGGCGACCCAAGTGCCGTCGTGGCCGTTGGTCGCCTCGCGCTCCTTGTCGGCGCGCACCTTGGCGAAGGCGGCCTCGTTCGCGGCCGGGTCGTTCTTTACAGGAATCTGCGCGGCCATCCCGCCCATGGCGAAGGCGCCCCGGCGGTGGCAGGTCTGGATCAGCTTCAGAGAATAGGCGGCGAGGAAGGCCGAGCCCATGCCCATCACGGCCCGGTCCGGCGTCAGGGCTTCCGGGTGGCGGCGCAGGCGCTTGATGTAGCTGAAGATGTAGTCCCAGCGGCCGCAGTTGAGGCCGGCGATGTGGTCTCGTAGCTCGTAGAGGATCTCGTCCATCTCGAACGCCGCCGGCAGCGTCTCGATCAGCACGGTGGCCTTGATCGTCCCTTGCGCGACGCCGAGCGCGGCTTGGGCGTGGACGAAGACGTCGTTCCACAGCCGCGCCTCGAGATGGCTCTCCATCTTCGGCAGGTAGAAGTAAGGGCCGGAACCGGCGGCGAGCGTCGCCTCGGCGTTGTGGAAGAAGTAGAGGCCGAAATCGACCAGCGCGCCCGACATCACCTCGCCTTCGACGGTGACGTGCTTCTCGGGCAGGTGCCAGCCGCGCGGACGCACGATCAGCACCGCCGGCTTGTCGGCGAGCTGGTACGACTTGCCTGTCGCCGGATCGACGTGGCTGAGCTTGCCGGCCCAGCGGTCCATCAGATTGACCTGGCCCTCGATGAGGTTCGCCCAAGTGGGCGAGTTCGCGTCCTCAAAGTCGGCCATGAAGACACGCGCGCCGGAATTGAGGGCGTTGATCACCATCTTGCGGTCGGTGGGGCCGGTGATCTCGACGCGGCGGTCCTGCAGGTCGGCCGGAATCGGGGCGACGCGCCAGTCGCCGTCGCGCACGGCCTGGGTTTCGGCCAGGAAGTCGGGGCTCTCGCCGGCGTCGAAGCGCGCCTGCCGCGCCTGGCGCGCGGCCAGCAGCTCGAGGCGGCGCGCGTCGAAGCGGCGGTGGAGCTCGGCGAGGAAGGCGAGCGCCTCCGGGGTCAGCACCTCGACCCCGCGACCTTGCGGGGCGGGGACGTGCGCGGGGCGGGCGAGGGTGGCGGCGTCGGCCATGGCGGGCCTCGTGGGTGGGAGCTAAAGAACAAAAAAAGGGGGGGCACATGCCCCGCCCTAGTCAACCCGGAACCTGCGTCCTTCGAGACGCCCGCTCTCGCGGGCTCGTCAGGATGACGGGCATTTTGTGGCCCGCCACCTTCGTCATGGTGAGGAGCGGCCCGGCAGGGACGCGTCTCGAACCACGCAGGGAAATCAAAGCCTTATGCCGGCACGGATTCCTTCTTGAACTGCGCCGCTTCGGTGGAGTCGGAGAGCGCCGTGGTGGAGGATTGGCCGCCGGAGATGGTCATCGCCACTTCGTCGAAGTAGCCGGTGCCGACTTCGCGCTGGTGGCGGGTAGCCGAGTAGCCGAACGCCTCGGCGGCGAACTCGCCCTGCTGCAGCTCGGAGTAAGCCGCCATGCCGCGATCCTTGTACCCGCGGGCCAGCTCGAACATGCCGTGGTTCAGGCTGTGGAAGCCGGCCAGGGTCACGAACTGGAACTTGTAGCCCATCGCCCCCAGCTCGCGCTGGAACTTGGCGATGGTGTCGCGGTCGATGTTGGCTTCCCAGTTGAACGAGGGCGAGCAGTTGTAGGCCATCAGCTTGCCGGGGTGAGACTTCTGGATGGCCTCCGCGAACTCGCGCGCCTCGTCGAGGTTCGGGTGCGAGGTCTCCCACCACAGCATGTCGGCATAGTCGGCGAAGGCGCGGCCGCGCGCGATGCAGTGGGCTAGGCCCGTGCCGTCCTTCAGGCGATAGAAGCCTTCCGGCGTGCGGCTGTCCGGGACGATGAACTGACGGTCGCGCTCGTCGACGTCCGAGGTGATCAGCTTGGCGCTCTCGGCGTCGGTGCGCGCCACGACCAGGGTCGGCACGCCCATCACGTCGGCGGCCAGGCGCGCGGCGATCAGGTTGCGCTCGTGCGCGGCGGTGGGGATCAGCACCTTGCCGCCCATGTGGCCGCACTTCTTCTCCGAGGCCAGCTGGTCCTCGAAGTGCACGCCGGAGGCGCCCGCCTCGATGAAGGCCTTCATGATCTCGAAGGAGTTCAGCGGGCCGCCAAAGCCGGCTTCGGCGTCGGCCACGATGGGAGCGAACCAGTCGCGCTTGGCGCCGCCTTCCGAGTGCTCGATCTGGTCGGCGCGCTGGAGGGTGCGGTTGATGCGGCGGCAGAGCTCCGGCGCGGCGTTGGCCGGGTAGAGGCTCTGGTCGGGATACATCGACGAGGCGGTGTTGGAGTCGGCGGCGACCTGCCAGCCCGACAGGTAGATCGCCTTGAGACCCGCGCGCACCTGCTGCATCGCCTGGTTGCCGGTCATGGCGCCCAGGGTGTTCACGAACGGCTCTTCGTGCAGCAGCTTCCACAGCTTGTTGGCGCCGCGCTCGGCGAGCGTATAGGCGATCGGGAAGGAGCCGCGCAGCGTCGCGACCTGCGCCGCGGTGTAAGGCCGCTTGATCCCGTCGAAACGGCCCTTGGGGGCGTTGGGGATCAGGCTGTCGATGCTCATAACTGAAGTCTCCGGCCCAAAGGGGCTTTAGCGCGCTTTGTGTGAAATTGACCCGTACGCCCGGCGAGGCCCTTGTCATAGAAGAGAAATGACGCAGCGGCGCCGTTCAAAGGACGTTTTGTCACAGATTTACATTGTCATGATTGTCAGAATGTGACACGGATGTCGGTCTCCTGGCGACACAGGCGTAACGGGCGAGGTCCCTTTGAACCACAAAGGACACGAAGGACACCAAGGGCACGAAGTGATTCCTGCCGAAACCGAGCTTCTGGGCCGCGTGCCCTTTGTGGTTAAGAAGGGCCTCTTCGCTCCCGAACTCCCAGCAAGCGAGCACGCCTGATGGCGCAGGCGCCCGAGCGGAAGCTGTTCCTTGGGCCCCGACTGCGGCGGCTGCGCCGCGAGCTGGGGCTGACGCAGACGCGGATGGCCGAGGATCTGGGGGTCTCGCCGAGCTACCTCAATCATCTGGAGCGCAACCAGCGCCCGGTCACCGCCCAGATCCTGCTGCGGCTGGCCGAGGTCTACGACGTCGACATCCGCAGCCTGTCCTCGGACCAGGAGGCGGCCGGCGCCCGCGACCTGGCGGAGGTCTTCGCCGATCCGCTGTTCCGCGATCTCGGCGTGGCGCGCCACGAGGTGGCGGAGGTGGCGGAGAACGCGCCCGGCGTCGCCGACGCGATCGTGCGGCTCTACCGCGCCTATGGCGACCGGCGGCGGCTCACCGAGCTCGGCGCCCTGCCTCGGGCGGAGGAGGGCGTGGAAGGGCTGTCGCTCACGCCGTCGGACTGGGTGCGCGACTACATCCAGGGCCAGCGCAACTTTTTTCCCGAACTCGACGAAGCCGGCGAGGCGCTGACGCAGGAGCTGCGGCCGGAGTCGCAGGCATTCGCCGCCGCCGGGCGCCAGCGTCTGCAGGAGCGCCACGGCGTACAGGTGCGCATCGTGCCGCTCGACGTGCTGCCGGACTCTGTGCGCCGTTACGATCACCACCGCCGCCGGCTGATGATCTCTGAGCTGCTCGGCGAGGCGGGCCGCGCCTTCGCCATCGCCTTCCAGCTCGCCCTGGCCGAGCACGACGCGGCGCTGACCGCGATGGCCGAGCGCGCCGGCGCGCCTGACGCGCCGACGCGGCGGCTGCTGAAGGTCTCGCTCGCCAACTACCTCGCCGCGGCGATGATGATGCCCTACGAGGCGTTTCGCGAGGCCTGCGAGCGCACCGGCCACGATATCGAGCTGATCGGCGCCCGGTTCGGGACGAGTTTCGAGCAGGTGTGCCATCGGCTCACCACGCTGTCGCGCCCGGCCTCGCGCGGCGTGCCGTTCTTCATGCTACGCGTGGACTCGGCCGGAAACATCTCCAAACGGTTCGCCGGCGCGTCGTTCCCATTCTCTCGCTTCGGCGGGTCCTGTCCGCGCTGGCGAGTGCATGAGGCCTTTCGTTCGCCCGGCCGCGTCGTCACCCAGATCGTCGAGACGCCCGACGGCGCCCGCTACTTCACCCTGGCCCGCACCGCGCCGCGGGTGACCGGACCCTATGCGGAAGAGGACGCCGGCCACGCCATCGGGCTCGGCTGCGAGCTGAAATATGCCGCGCGGCTGGTCTATTCGCGGGGCTTCGACCTCGCCAACCCGGTCGTGACCGAGATCGGACCCGCGTGCCGGGTCTGCGAGCGGCCTGCCTGCCCGCAGCGCGCCGCCGAGCCACTGGGCCGCACCCTGATGGTCGACGATTTCACCAAGTCGATCTCGCCCTATCCGTTCGCGGCGGTCTAGAAGGCGCTTATGATCGAGACCCTGGCAGAGGGCGTCTACGTGCGCCGGGGCTTCCTGCCGCCGCGCGCCCTGCTCGAAGTCCTGGCCGCGCTCGACCGGCTCGGCCCGGCCTGGGCGTCGTCGCGAGAGATGCGCCTGCTCGGGCGCGGCCAGACCAGTCAGGTGCGGCCGACCGATCTGGTGGCGCGCGGGCCGTTGGACGAGGTCCGCCGGACCCTAGCGCCGGCCGTTCTGCGCAGCGCGCGCGATTGCGGTTTCCGTTTTCCCGCCCCGCCGACCCTGCAACTGTTCCCGGTGCGGATGCTCGGCGACGCCGAACACCCCGCCTACCAGGAGCCCCACACCGACTCACGCGGCCCCGAGGCGGCGACGCCGCTCTGCAGCAGCGTGTTCTATGCGAGGGTGCGGGGCGTGAGCGGCGGCGCGCTGTCGGTTGCGGCGAAGCCGGGCGGCGATCTATCCAACGCGGTCGAACTGCCGCCGAGCGCCAACACCCTGGTGACGTTTCCCGGCGATCGGGTGCACGCCGTACGTCCGCTGCGGGCCGGCGAGCGGATCAGCGTGGTCATCAATCTCTACTAAGTCTCTTGGCGAGCAATGGGCGCGGCTCGGAACGTCAGGGTCGGCCGCGCTTTTGTGAGCCGCGCTCGACACAGAGCGTAATGGCTCGATAGTCTTCCGCGCCGCGGCTCACCAGGCGGCGAAGCTTGGCGGTTACTTTCCGCTGGGTTAGGTGTCCTTCGCGCAACACTCGCCGCTGGAGATTACAAAACCGTAGGCTCTCCGTTGACAGTCGACGACGGGGCGCCGCAGGTTCCACGCCCATTCGCGCCGCCGACCGAGAGACGGCGCGCTTGATTCAAAATCATGGGCGCCGGCCAGTTGCCCGGGCCTGGGGAGGCGAGATGACGAAGAATTTGTTGTGGCTGTCGT
>DATJRL010000187.1:0-18770 GCA_035504785.1 Caulobacteraceae bacterium | reverse complement strand
CTCGCCCGCGTCTTCGCCGAACAGGTCCTGGCCCAGGCGCCGGGCCTCACCCAGGCGGTGACGCAGGGTTCGGTGGATCTGTTCCGCGCGACGCCGGAGGCGTTGGGGGCCTGACGACGACCTCCCCTCCCCCCTGAAGGGAGGGGTCGGAGGTGGGGGGCTGCTTCACGACGCCCGCTCGAAGAGATTTGCCGGCCCAGCCCGAGGCTCGGATGGAGACCCCCACCCCTGACCCCTCCCCTCAAGGGAGGGGAGATCGTGCTAGGCCCCCAGCGCTTCCGGCGTCGCGCGGAACAGGTCCACCGAGCCTTGCGTCACCGCCTGGGTCAGGCCGGGCGCCTGGGCCAGCACCTGCTCGGCGAAGACGCGGGCGAGGCCGATCTTGGTGCGGCAGTAGTCGGGATCGGGATCTCCGGCGGCGAGGCGGCGCGAGGCCGCCAGCGCACCCTTGCCCAGCATCCAGCCGCCGATCACGTCGCCCAGCAGCCTGAGGTACGGCGTGGCGCCGGCCAGCGCGTCCGGCTGGGCGTGGCCGCGGCGCTCGATCAGCCACCCGGTGGCCGACTGCACGGCGGCGAGGCCGGATTCCAGGTGCGCGCCCACCGTGTGCAGCCAGGCGTCGTCGGCGCTCTTCAAGGCGGCGGCGGTGGGGAAGATGTCCTCCACCAGTTCGCGCACCGCCTGACCTTTGCCCAGAGCCAGCTTGCGGCCCATGAGGTCGATGGCGTGGATGCCGTTGGCGCCCTCGTAGATCGGCAGGATGCGGGCGTCGCGGTAGAACTGGGCCGCGCCGGTCTCCTCGATGAAGCCCATCCCGCCCTGCACCTGCAGCGCCGCCGAAGCGACCTCGACGCCCAGATCGGTCGACCAGGCCTTGGCGATCGGCGTGAGCAGTTCCTGGCGGAACAGCGCGGCGTCGCGGTCGACCGGGTTGCCGGCGGTCTTGGCGAGATCCGCGGCCACCGCCGTCGAGAGGCACAGGCCCCGCGCGGCTTCGATCTTCGCCTTCATCAGCATCAGCGAGCGGCGCACGTCCGGGTGGTCGAAGATCCGCGACGGATAGGTTCCCGTCCAGGCCGAGCGCCCTTGCTTGCGCTCCAGCGCATGGGCCAGCGCCTGCTGGTAGGCGCGCTCGGCGATGGCGACGCCCTGGATGCCGACCGCCAGCCGCGCGGCGTTCATCATCACGAACATGGCCGCCAGGCCCTGGTTCGGCGCGCCGACCAGTTCGGCCTGGGCGCCTTCGTAGAGCATGACGCAGGTCGGCGAGGCGTGGATTCCGAGCTTGTGCTCGATCGAGCCGCACTTGAGGCCGTTCTCGGCCCCGAGCGAGCCGTCCTCGCCCACCAGCCGCTTGGGCGCGACAAACAGCGAAAGCCCCCGCGAGCCGGGCGGCGAACCCGGCAGGCGCGCCAGCACCAGGTGGACGATGTTGTCCGCCATGTCGTGCTCGCCCCAGGTGATGAAGATCTTCTGGCCGACGAGGCGCCAGTTGTCGCCATCCGGCTCGGCGCGGGTGGTGAGCGCCGCAAGGTCCGAGCCCGCCTGCGGCTCGGTGAGGTTCATGGTGCCGGTCCATTCGCCGGAGATCAGCTTTGGCAGGTAGAGGCGCTTCTGCCGCGCCGTCCCGTTCTTCTCGATCGCCTCGGCGGCGCCCTGGGTCAGCATCGGGCAGAGGCTGAAGGCGAGATTGCCGGCCTGGAGGATCTCGAACACCGCCATCTCCAGCGCCTTTGGCAGGCCCTGGCCCCCGTATTCGGGATCGGCGGCGAGACTGCCCCAGCCGCCCTGGGCGAACTGCCGGTAGGCGTCGGCGAAGCCCGCCGCGCTGCGCACCCTGCCGTTCTCGAACCGCGCCCCCTCGATGTCGCCCTTGCGGTTCAGCGGCGCGAGCACGTCGGTCGCGAGCTGCCCCGCGCCCTCGAGCACGGCCTGGACGGTCTCGGCGTCGGCGCTCGGGAACCCCGCGGCCAGCGCGCCGAACTCCGCCGCCTCGGTGAGGGCGAAGGTCAAGTCGCGAAGCGGGGCTTTGTACGTCATGTCTGTCCTCAAGCTTGGCGAAGCCCTTCTAGCGCGGCGGAGCCGAAAATGGGCGACGCTTTTCGCGCCTTGACGTGCGGATGACTTGCCAGGTGGCGGATCATCGTTTGAAAGGGCCGGCATGACCCGACGTCGAACCGCCGTCCTCGCCGCGCTCGCCCTTGTCGTCCCAGTGGCCGCGCCGGCCGCCTCGACCAACATCTCCGACGTACCGGCCGGCCGATACGTGATCGACAAGCGCCACTCCAGCCTGATCGCCAGGGTGATGCACATGGGGGTCTCGCTCTACACCGTGCGGTTCGACACCCTCGACGCCAGCTTCGACTACAATCCCGCCCACCCCGAGGCGACGCGCCTGACCGCCAGCGTCGACCCGGCCTCGCTGGATGTGAATGCCGATTACGGTCGGCAGTTCGCCGAGGAGTTCCTGTCGGCGAGCAAGTTTCCCACGGCGACCTTCGTGGCCACCTCCGCCCAGGCCACCGGTCCCAGCCAAGGCCTGCTGACCGGCGACCTGACGCTGATGGGGGTGACCAGGCCCATCACCTTCAACGTCACCCTGATCGGCTCCGGACATGAGGTGTTGCCGCTGCCGGCGGGCCAGCACGCGGTCGGTTTCGAAGCCACGACGAGCCTCAAGCGCTCGGACTTCGGCTCGACCTACCTCGACAACCTCGTCGGCGACGACGTGACCCTCACCATCGAGGCGGAGTTCGATCGCCGATGACCGCGACCCCCGCCACCGCTTCGGCCGGCGCGCCGCTGTCCCGCTATTCGGTCGTGGCGATCGCGCTGCACTGGATCATCGCCGCGCTGATGATCGCCAACATTGGCATCGCCTGGTACTTCAATTCCCTCCCGCACGCGCTGCGCAGCCCTCCGACCCAGTTGCACAAGTCGATCGGGATCACCGTGTTGATGCTGACGCTCGCCCGCATCGCCTGGCGGTTCATCGGCCGCCCGCCCCCTCTGCCCGACACCCTGCGCGGCTGGGAAAAGTGGGGCGCGCGGATCAGTCACTTCGTCTTCTACGGGCTGATGCTCGGACTGCCGCTGACCGGCTGGGCCATGGTCTCGGCAAGCCCGCTCATCGCCGTGCACCCAACCGTGCTGTTCGGTGTTATCCCGTGGCCGTCGTTTCCGTTTCCCGGCTTCGACTCCGACGCTTTACATGACGCGCACAAGAGCCTCGAAGTCAGCCACGGCCTCCTCGCCAAGCTCGCCTATGTCACCATCGCCGTGCACGTGCTGGCGGCGCTCAAGCACCACTTCCTGGATCGCGACGACGTCATGGCCCGCATGATTCCCTTCATCGCCCAGCGCCGCGGAGCCGGCGCGTGAAGGCCGCCCTCATCGCGCTCGTGGCGCTCGCCCTGCCCTCGATGGCGCTCGCCGCGCCGCCGCAATGGACCGTCGACAAGGCCATGTCCAAGCTCACCTTCTCCGGGACGGTCAGCGGTCAGGGCTTTACCGGCTCGTTCCGCAACTGGGACGCGGTGATCCACTTCGACCCCAAGGACCTCGCCCACTCCGGCGTCGCCGCGACCATCGAGATGGGCTCGTTCGTCACCGGCAACGCCGATCGCGACGCCCTGCTGCCGGACGAAGACTGGTTCTGGGTCAGCCGCTTTCCGCGCGCCAGCTTCGTCGCCCATGGCTTCCAGTCAGTCGGTCCGGGTCGCTACCAGACCACCGGCGCGCTGACGATCAAGGGCGTCGCCAAGCCATTGACCTTGCCCTTCACCCTCGCCATCAGCGGCCCCACGGCCAGGATGGCCGGCCAGGTCGTGCTCAATCGCCTGGCGTTCAACGTGGGACAAGGTGATTGGCAGGCGACCGACACGGTGGCGGCGGCGGTGACCGTGGGGGTGGCGCTGACGGCGCATCGCTGAGCCGCGAGGCCGCGGCGGCGCTGGGGGCCGGCGCCCTCGTCATCCTGCCGACCGAGACCGTCTACGGCCTCGCCGCCGACGCCGCCAATCCGGAGGCGGTCGCGAGGCTCTACGAGGCCAAGGGCCGGCCACGGTTCAATCCGCTGATCGCCCACGTCGGCGGCCGGGCCATGGCGGAGCGCATCGCCCGCCTGGACGAGCGCGCGCTGCAACTCGCCGCCGCCTTCTGGCCAGGGCCGTTGACATTGGTGGCGCCGTTGTTCCCCGGCGGGCCATCGCTCGTCTGCGACCTCGCTCGCGCCGGCCTCGACACCGTCGCCGTCCGGGCGCCGGCGCATCCGCTCGCGCAGGGGGTCATTTCGGCCCTGGACCGGCCCATCGTCGCGCCGTCCGCCAACCGCTCCGGCCGGCCCAGCCCCACGACCTGCGCCGACGCCATCGCCGAGACCGGCGGCGCGGCCGCGCTGGCGCTCGACGGCGGCGCCTGCGCCATCGGCTTGGAATCGACCGTGGTCTCGCTGCTCGCGGGCCCGCCGCGGCTGCTGCGCCCCGGCGCGGTGACCCGGGCCGAGATCGAGGCGCTGATCGGGCCGCTGGCCGACGCCGAAGCGGACGCCGCCCGCTCGCCCGGCCGCCTCGCCCGCCATTACGCCCCCGGCGCCCCGGTTCGGCTCGACGCCGCGGCGCCCGCGCCGGGCGAGGCGTTCCTCGCCTTCGGCCCGGCGCCGGAAGGTCGGACGACTATCAACCTCAGCCCGACAGGCGACCTGCGCGAAGCCGCGGCGGGCCTGTTCTCCGCGTTGCGCGCCGCCGACGCCATGTCGCCTACCGCCATCGCGGTCGCCCCGATCCCGGACACCGGGCTGGGCGAGGCGATCAACGACCGCCTGCGCCGCGCCGCTGGCTACGTCGGCTGAAGCGCGGGGCGCACGTCGGTCATTGCGAAGTCGTCGCCTTTGTAGAGCAACGACGCATCCAACCGCTTCGCGAGGGCATAAGCATAGCAGTCGCCAAGGTTGAGCCGAGCGCGGTGGTAGCTTCGCCCGAACCTGAGGTAGGTCTCCAGCGCGAGTTCGGCCAAATCGTCCGTCGAACGGACCGCGACACCGAGCTTGTTCAGCCATCGATCGAAGTCGGGCTTATTCTCCAAGCGCCGCCGACCGATGAGGATGAGGCCCGCTTCCACATAGTTCACGCTTCCGATGACCCGGTCGTCCAGCTCAAGCGCCGAGAGCAACTCGGCGCGCTCGAGTTCGTCATCGCCGATGGCGACCAGCGCTGAGGCGTCCACCACGATCACTTTGGATCGAACCCGGCCTCAACGTCAGGGCTCTCCCACAGGGCGTCAAAGTCGGCGCGCGTTGCGCCGAGCTTTACTTTGTCCAGGCCGGTCTTGCGCCGGAACTCGTCGGTGGCGGCTTGCATCTCCGCCAAGGTCGGACGGCGGCGCTTTGCCCTTTCGATGCCGAGCTCATGGTCGAGGCCATCCTCGATTGCCGCTGTGATGGTCTTGCCTCTGAGCGCCGCGAGCTCGCGCGCTTTGCGCTCGACGTCGGGGTTCTTGATGAAGATGCCCAAGGATTCAACTCCGTATATACCGAGATATATCCTAGCGAACTGTCAACGCGAAGCATAGTCTCTGCGCCATGACCCTCGCCGTCCCCGCCGACGTGATCTCGCGCCTAAAGGCGGTGCTGGGCGAAGGCGGCTGGAGCCAAGACCCCGATCGCCTGGCCCCGAAACTGGTCGAGTGGCGCGACCGGTGGAGCGGGACGACGCCGCTCTTGGTGCTGCCACGCACCGCCGAAGAGGTCGCGGCGGTGGTCGCGCTCTGCGCCGAGTCCGCCACCGCCATTACGCCACAGGGCGGCAACACCGGCCTGGTCGGCGGCCAGATCCCCGACGGGGAGATCCTGCTGTCGCTGGAGCGGATGCGGCGCGTCCGCGAGGTGAGCGTCGAGGACGACGTCCTGGTGGCCGAAGCCGGCGTCACCCTGGCCGAGGCGCACGAGGCGGCCGCGGCGGTCGGGCGGCGCTTCCCCTTGAGCCTCGCCTCCGAAGGCTCGGCGACGATCGGCGGCCTCGTCTCGACCAATGCCGGCGGCGTCGCGGTGCTGCGCTACGGCACGATGCGCCAGCTGGTGCTCGGCCTGGAGGCGGTGCTGCCGAACGGCGAGGTCTGGGACGGCCTCAAGCATTTGCGCAAGGACAACACCGGCTACGACCTCAAGCAGCTGCTGATCGGCGGCGAGGGCACCCTGGGCGTGGTCACCGCCGCGTCGCTGAAACTGTTCCCGGTGCTGGCGGGCCGCGCTGTCGCTTTCGCCGGCCTCGCCACCCCGGCCGACGCCGTCACCCTGCTGGCCCGCGCCAAGGAGGCGACCGGCGGGGCGGTGGAGAGCTTCGAACTGATCGGCCGGCTCGGAATCGAGCTGGCGCTCCGCCACATCCCCGGCTCGCGCGAGCCGCTGGAGACCCGTCCGCCGTGGTACGTGCTGATCGAGGTGGCCAGCGGCGAGCCGGACGCGGCGGAGGCGGGGATGGAGCGGCTGCTGGAAGCGGGGTTCGAAGCCGGGCTGGTGCTGGACGCGGCCATCGCCCAGACCGAGACGCACGCCAAGGACTTCTGGGCGCTGCGCGAGAACCAGTCGGCCGCCCAGAAGAGCGAGGGCGCGGCGTGGAAGCACGATGTCGCCGTGCCGATCTCTCGCATCCCGGAGTTCCTGGAGACAGCCGGCGCGGCGCTCGCCGCCCGCTGGCCGGGCGTACGCGTCGACGCCTTCGGACACGTCGGCGACGGCAACATCCATTACGATGTCCTGGCCGCGCCGGGCGGCGATCCGACCGTCCATAACGCGCTGCGCGACCAGGCGGCGCACGTGGTGCACGACATCGTCGCCAGCCTGGGCGGCTCGATCTCGGCGGAGCACGGCCTCGGGACCATGAAGACCGCCGAGGCCCTCGCCTACAAGAGTCCCACCGAGATCGCCGCCCTGCGCGCGATCCGCGCAGCGCTCGACCCGCAGCGGATCATGAACCCCAGAGTGCTGTTTTAAGGGGTGCGTCGAGACGCCCGCGCGCGGGCTGCTCAGGATGGGAAGGTCTTGGATCGCACCCTTTCTCGCCATGGTGAGGAGCCCCGGACTTGATCTGGGGGCGGCTCGAACCACGCACGCTACGAGACCGCCTCCACCTTGAAGCCGACGATCACCGGCTCCCGGCCGGCCGGGGCCTTGAACAAGGCGGTTTGCACCACCAGCGTCCGGTCGGCAAAGGTGTAGGTCTCCTTCAGCCGCGTCGTCTCGCCGGTGCTGTCGTCGTGGGCGTCCCAACTGTCCAGCCTGATCGAGCGGGGCGCGTCGGCCGGGATCAGGTCGCGGAACTGGGCGAGCTGGTCGACGGTGGTCGGGTTCTTCAGCTCGTGCGCCAGGTGGGTGTCGCCCATCAGGTCGCCGCCGTCGCGCACCTCCTCGAAGAAGGCGTCGGCGATCGGCTGGGCGCTGGGGTCGAGCGAGGGCTTGCAGGCCGCCAGCGCCACGACCAGGCAAGCGGCGATCGGCAGCAGGCTTGCGGTTCGCCACATGGCGGTCCCCTCCGAAGGAGAGGAAGCTGGCGCCGTCGCGCAATTCTGTCCATCGCCGGCGTTGCGGGCCTTCCATCGGGAGTCTACTTTCGCTGCATTGCAGCATGAGGTGCGACGATGGCGAGCGGCTATGGACTGAAGGGTCACGCGGCGATCGTGACCGGCTCGACCAGCGGCATCGGCCAGGCCCTGGCCCACGCTCTGGCGGCCGAGGGCGTCAACGTCGTGCTCAACGGCTTCGGCGATGCGGCGAAGATCGAAGCCGACCGCGCCGCGCTCGCCGCCAGCGCCGGCGTCGAGGTGCTCTACCACGGCGCCGACATGACCAAGCCGGCGGAGATCGCCGACATGGTGGCCTACGCGAACCGCGAGCTCGGCCGCCTCGACATCCTGGTCAACAACGCCGGCGTCCAGCACGTCGCCCCGATCCAGGACTTCCCGATCGAGAAGTGGGACCAGATCATCGCCATCAATCTCTCGTCCGCCTTTCACACGACACGCGCCGCCGTGCCGATCATGAAGGCGCAGGGGCGCGGGCGGATCGTCAATATCGCCTCGGCCCACGGCCTCGTCGCCTCGCCGTTCAAGGTCGCCTACGTCGCCGCCAAGCACGGAATTCTGGGCCTTACCAAGACCGTGGCGCTCGAGGTCGCCACGCACGGGATCACCTGCAACGGCATCTGCCCCGGCTATGTGAAGACGCCGCTGGTCGAGGCGCAGATCGCCGACCAGGCCAAGGCGCGCGGCATGACGCCGGAGCAGGTGATGAAGGACGTGATTCTCGCCGCCCAACCCACCAAGGAGTTCGTCACCTTCGACCAGTTGGCCGGGCTGATGCTCTATCTGGTCAGCGACCTGGGCGCTTCGGCCAACGGCGCGGCGCTGTCCATCGACGGCGGCTGGACCGCCGAATGAGCGGCAAGCCCATCTGCCTCGCGCTTCAGGGCGGCGGGGCGCACGGGGCGTTCGAGTGGGGCGTGATCGACCGGCTGCTGGAAGACGGCCGGGTGGAGATCAAGGCCGCCACCGGCGCCTCGGCGGGCGCGATGAATGCGGTGGCGCTCGCGGCCGGCCTGCTGGAAGGCGGGGCCGACGCCGCGCGGGCCAAGCTGGAGGCGTTCTGGAAATCGGTGAGCGCCGCCAGCCACCCGTTCGGCCAGGCCGCGCCCTCCTGGATGGAGATGTTCACGCCCGGCTGGCTGCGCGACACCCCGGGTTGGCGCGCCACCGAGACCTTCGCCCAGAGCCTGTCGCCCTATGAATTCAATCCGTTCAACTTCAACCCTCTGCGCGAGGCCCTGACCGGCGTCGTCGACTTCGCGGCGATCCGCGCACGCTCGCCCATCGCGCTCTACGTCTCCGCCACCGCCGTCCGCACGGGCGAGAGTCGGGTCTTCCGCACCGGCGACCTCACCGTCGATCATGTGCTGGCCTCCGCCTGCCTGCCGCAGCTCTTCCAAGCGGTGGAGGTGGACGGCGAGCCCTACTGGGACGGCGGCTATCTTGCCAACCCGGCGCTTTGGCCGCTGTTCTACGATCCGGTGCCGGCCGACATCCTGCTGGTCAACCTCAACCCGTTCGTGCGCAAACAGACGCCGAGGACGCCGTCCCAGATCGTCAACCGCCTGAACGAGATCACACTCAACTCATCGCTGGTTTCGGAGCTTCGGGCCATCGCCTTCGTCCAGAGGCTGATCGGCGAAGGCTTGCTGCAGGAGGCGGCCAAGGGGCGCTACAGGAACATGCTGGTCCACGCCATCGGCGCCGACGCCTGGCTGCGCGAGCTCACCCTCGACTCGAAGTTCGACACCAGTTGGGACTTCCTCGCCGATCTGAAGGCCCGCGGTCGCCGCGCGGCGGGCGATTGGCTCGCCAAGGGCCTGGCCGACGTCGGCGTGCGCTCCAGCTGCGATATCCGCGCCGAGTTTCTCTAGGTCTTGACCGGCGCTGCGCCGGCGAGTGATGCCGACAGCGCGTGAACAGCTCGGAGGCGCGCCATGGCCCGGTTCAGCGGAGTCAACCTCGTCGTGCACGACATGCATGAGAGCCTGCTCTTCTATCGCCGACTTGGAGTCGACATCCCGGAGGGGGCGGTCTGGAGCACGCACAGCGGCGCCCACCACGCGGTCGCCGCCCATGCGGAAGGTGCGGCGGAGCTTCAGTTCGAGAGCTACAAGCTCGCCCACGCCTACAACGCCGGCTTCGCCGCGGAGCGGGGTCGGGCGGTGATCGCGATCGCGCTGGAGAGCCGCGACGCGGTGGACCTGGCTTGGGCCAACATGGTCGCCGAGGGGGCGCAAGGCCTGCAGCCGCCGTTCGACGCCCCTTGGGGCGCCCGCTACGCCCTCATCGAGGACCCGGACGGCAATCCCGTCGGCCTGATGAGCCCCGTGGACCCGGCGACGCGCGGGCCGATGTACGACATCTGAACCGCGCTTGACGCAGGGCGAGGCGCGCTTGATCTAGGCCCCCACATGGCCGTCTACACCGACATCAGCGACGCCGAGCTGGAGGCGTTCCTCGCCGCCTACGACCTCGGCGCGCCGACGGCCCTGAAGGGCATCGCCGAAGGGGTCGAGAACTCCAACTTTCTGTTGGAAACCGACCGGGGCCGTTTCCTGCTCACCATCTACGAGCGGCGCGTGCGACGCGACGACCTGCCGTTCTTCCTCGGCTTCATGCAGCACCTGGCGCGGGCGGGGTTTCCCAGCGCAACTCCCATCGCCGACCGCGAGGGCCGGCTGCTCGGCGAGATTCGCGGCAAGCCGGCCGCCATCGTGAGCTTCCTCTCGGGCTTGTCGGTTCGCCGCCCGAGCGTCGAGCACTGCCGGGAGGCCGGCCGCGGGCTCGCCTGGCTGCACCGGGCGGGCCAGGGCTTCGCGGGCTATCGCGCCAACGATCTCGGACACAGCGCCTGGCCGGCGATGTTCGAGGGTCTGCGCGCCGAGGCCGAGGCGCTGAAGCCGGGCCTGGCGGCGATGGTCGCCGGCGATGTCGCCCGCATCGCAGCCGGCTGGCCCTCCGGCCTGCCGGAGGGGGTGATCCACGCCGACTACTTCCCGGACAACGTCTTCTTCCGCGCCACGAAGTTCGCCGGCGCCATCGACTTCTACTTCGCCGCCAACGACGCCTTGGCGTACGACATCGGCGTCGCCCTGAACGCCTGGTGCTTCGAGCCGGACGGCAGCTTCAACATCACCGGCGCCCGCGCCCTCGTCGCCGGTTACGAAAGCCGTCGCCCCCTGACGACCGACGAGCGGCGCGCGCTGCCGATCCTCGCCTACGGCGCCGCGCTGCGCTTTTTCCTCACCCGGCTGCACGACTGGGGCGCGACGCCCGCCGGCGCGCTGGTGCGGCCCAAGGATCCCCTGGAGTACGAGCGCAAGCTGGCGGTCCACCGCGCGGGCGTCGACCTCTTCGAGGGGACGCCATGAACCCTTCCAGGGGGTCCGCCGGCGGCCGCAAGGTGATCGTCTATACGGACGGCGCCTGCCGGGGGAATCCCGGGCCGGGGGGCTGGGGCGCGGTGCTGATGTCCGGCGAGCACGAGCGCGAGATCTGGGGCGGCGAGCCGGCCACCACCAACAACCGCATGGAGCTGACCGCGGCGATCGAGGCGCTCGCCGCGCTCAAGCGCCCCTGCCGCGTCGAGCTTCACACCGACTCCAAGTACGTGCAGAGCGGGATCACCGAGTGGTTGCAGCTGTGGAAAGCGCGCGGTTGGCGGACCATGAGCAAGGGCGCGGTGAAGAACGAGGACCTCTGGCGGCGGCTCGACGAAGCGCGTCTGCGTCACGACGTGGACTGGCGCTGGGTGAAGGGCCACGCCGGCCATGCGTTCAACGAACGCGCCGATGCTCTCGCCCGACGCGGGCTGGAAGAGATCGAGGCGTTGAGTAGTTCGAAATAGAACTATATATAAGTTCGATTTCGAACTAAAATCGTCCCGATGGCGCGACTCAAGGATCGGCCGGACGTCGAACTCTTCGCCTGCCTGACCGCGATCGGCCGCCTGGCGGACCAGCGGCTGGAGCGCGCGATGCCCCAAGGCTTGTCCTTGGCGTCGCTCGGCGTGCTCAACCACCTGGCGCAGTGGGGCGGCGCGCCGACGCCGAACGAGCTCGCCCAGGTCTTTCAGCTGTCCAAGCCCGCGATGACCAATACCCTGCACCGGCTGGAGGCTTCGGGCTTCGTCGAGATCACCGCGGATCCCGGGGATGGCCGACGCAAGCGCGTCGCGCTTACGGATGCGGGCCTGTCCGTCCAGCGCGCGGCTGTTATTGGGGTCCGCCCGAAACTGGAGGCGCTGCGCGCCGCCTTCGAACCCCGGGACTTCGACGCGGCGCTGCCCTTCCTGCGCCGCCTGCGCGCCTGGCTGGCGGCCAATCCGTAAGGACACCGATCCATCTGGGCGAGCGGCGCGGTTCTTGCTGGCATGGGGCCCAGAATGGGACCGATTGATCCGATCCGACCCGTCCGACTGGTCCGCTGGCGGCCTCGTCAGCCGGAGCAGGAAAAGCGCGAGCCCGATCCGGCGTCGGTGAACGTGACCATCAACATCGGCGCCGAGCCGGCCGAGCCCGCGCGCACCCTGACCGGGCCGTCGATCGCGCCCGCCGCGCACATGCTGGCCCAGAACGCCCGCGTCCGGGGTCTGCGCGCCGGCCAGAAGGTCCTGGAGACCGCGCGGCACGTCTATCTGGAGACCGAGTGGTCTGGCCCCAACGACCGGCGCATCCCCACCGGCCGCATCACCAAGACCAGGATCTAGAGCGTGTTGAAGTCAGACGACATCAGCCCGTCACCCCGAACAAGCCCCCGACTTCATCGGTGGCGCCGATCCGGGGCCGGACGCGCCGCCACCGAGCTGGCGTTCGTCCAGGAACCGGATGGTCCGGCCCCGGATCGGCCTTGCAGGCCGTCCGGGGTGACGGAGAAAGGCGATTCCGAGTCAACTCAACACGCTCTAGAAGCTACTCCGCCGCTCGAGGCGGAGCGGCGGCAACGTGGGGCGCCGGAAGCGGCCCATCCTTGGGCGTGATCAGCGGGATCAGCTTCGGCCGCAGCCAGGCCTCGAAGTCGTCGACGAACTCGTAGACCACCGGCACCAGCACCAGCGAGAGCACGGTCGAGGTGATCAGGCCGCCGATGACGGCCACGGCCATCGGCTGGCGGAACTCCGAGCCCTCGCCGAGGCCGAGCGCCGTGGGCGCCATGCCGGCCATCATCGCCAGCGTGGTCATCACGATCGGACGCGCCCGCTCGCGGCAAGCCTCCAGCAGCGCCTCGCGCTGGGTGGCGCCGTCGCGCTCGCGCTCGATGGCGTACTCGACCAGCAGGATCGAGTTCTTCGCCGCGATGCCCATCAGCATGAAGAGGCCGATCATCGACGGGATCGACAGCTCGGAGTGCGCGAGCAACAGGGCGATCATCGCCCCGGCGACGCACAGCGGCAGGGCCGAGAGGATGGTCAGCGGTTTGAAGAAGCTGCCGAACAGCAGCACCATCACCCCGTACACGAGCCCGATCCCGGCGAAGAGGGCGATGCCGAAGCCGACGAAGAGCTGGGTCTGCGCCTGCTGGGCGCCGATGTTCTTCTCGTTGATCACCCCTGGCGGCAGGCGCCGCATGATCGGCAGCTTGTCCACCTCGTCCAGCGCCGTGGAAAGCTTGGCCCCGTTGGTCAGATCGGCCAGCACGATGATGTCGTCGCGCCGATTGTAGCGGGTGATCTCCGCCGGCCCCGCCTGGAAGTAGATGTCGGCGACGCTGCCCAAAGTGGTGAGCCCGCCGCCCGCCGTAGGCACCCGCAGGTCGCGCAGGGTGGGCAGGCTGGTGCGGGCGCTCTCGGGCAGCCGCACGCGGATCGGGATGCGGCGGTCGCCCACGTCGAGCTTGGCGACGTTGGCGTCGATGTCGCCGACCGTGGCGATGCGCGCCGCTTCCGCGATGGCGTCGGCGCTCACCCCGAGCCGCGCGGCGTCGTCCGGCCGTGGTCGGATGATCACCTCCGGCGCGGGCGGCGAGGTGGCGGGTCGTGGGTCGGCGAGATTGTGCAGGCCCGCCATCTCCCGCTGCAGCTCCAGAGCCGCGGCGTCCAGGCCCTCGCCGGAGTCGCTGGAGAGCGTCACCTGCACGGTGGAGCCGCCGAAGTTCTGGCCCTGCATGGTGATGCGCGCATCCGGGATGTCGTGGAAGTAGGGCCGCAAGCGGTCGCGAATCTCCGGCACCTTCGCCCGCCGGTCGGGCCGCAACACCGCGATCACCGCGCCGCTGGTGACGCCGGTGGACGATGGCGCGCCGAATTGGCCGGCGTCGCTCGAGCCGACGGTCGAGAACACATGCTCGGTCTCGGGCTGGCGCTTCAGGAGGTCGGAGAGCTGGGCGACGGCAAGGCGGGTGTCGGCGATGGTCGAGCCGGGCGGGGCGTCGACGTCGGCCTCGTAGAAGTTGGGGTTGCCCTCCGGCTGCAGGCCCTTGGGCACGACAACGAGCGCCAGCACCACCGAGAGCACGAAAATCACGAAACCGACCACGAAGGCGACGATGCGATGGTCCAGCGCCCAGTGCAGGGCGCCGACGTACGCCCTGGGCAGCGGCGCGCGCGGTCGCGCCGGCTTCGGCTTCAGGAAGTAGGCGGCGAGCAGCGGCGTCAGCAGCCGCGCCACGACCAGGGAGAACAACACGGCCACCGACACGGTGAGGCCGAACTCCTTGAAGAACTGACCCGGGATGCCCGGCATGAACGACACCGGCGCGAACACGACGACGATGGCCGAGGTGGTGGCGACGACGGCGAGGCCGATCTGGTCCGCGCCCTCCATCGCCGCCGCGTAGGGGCGCATGCCGCCGTGGACGCGCTTTTCGATGTTCTCGATCTCGACGATGGCGTCGTCGACCAGGATGCCGATCACCAACGTCAAGGCGAGCAGCGAGACCATGTCGAGACTGAAGCCGGCCAGCGCCATGAACAGGAAAGCCGGGATCAGCGAAACCGGCATCGCGATGGCCGTCACCAGGGTGGCGCGCCAGTCCCGCAGAAACAGCCACACGACGAAGGCCGCCAGCACCATGCCCTCGAACATGGTCTCCTTGGTGGCCGCGAAGCCGCCGCGCGTGTCGTCGACGGCGGAGTAGATCTTCCGGATGACGATGTCCGGATGCCCTGGAGGCGAGGTTTGGGCCACTCCCTTCCTGACCCCGAGCGCCGCATCGACCCCATCCTCGGTGCTGACGTCGCTGGCTTCCTTGGTCTTGGTGACATTGAACGCCACCACCGGCGCGCCGTCGAATTTGGCCTCCGAGCGGACTTCCGCCGTGCCGTCGCCGACGTCGGCGACGTCCGAGAGTTTGACGAACCGGCCGCCCGTGCCCGGCAGGGCCAGGTTGCGGATCTGGTCGACGTTGGCCGCCGCTCCGAGCACCCGCAGCGTCTGCTCGCGCCCGCCGACCTGCACGCGGCCCCCGGCGGCGTCCTCGCTGACGCTGGCGAGCGCCTGGTTGATCTGGGGCGCTGTGACCCCCTGGGCGGCCATGCGCACGGGGTCGACGATGACGTTGATCTCTCGGTCGACGCCGCCCACGCGCGCCACCTGACCGACGCCCGGCACGCCTTGCAGCGTGCGGCTGAGGTCGTTGTCGACGATCCAGGAAAGCTCGGCCGACGACATGGTGACGCCGGGGGCCGGGGCGACCGCGTAGGTGATGATCGGCTGGTCGTCGAAGTCGAAGCGGGTCACCGTCGGCGGGTCGATCTCGCGCGGCAACTGCGCGCGCGTCGCCTCCACCTGGGCGCGAACGTCGTCCGTCGCCTTCTGCATGTCGGTGCCGATGTTGAACTGAACCCGGGTGACCGACGAGCCCTGCGTGACCACCGACGACATCGACTGCACGTCGGTGATGCCGGTCAGCGAGTTCTCCACCTGACGGGTGACCTGGGTCTTCAGCTCCTGCGGCGCCGCGCCCGACTGGGTCACGGTGACGATCACCACCGGAAACTCGATGTCGGGGAAGTTCTTCACCGGCAGGGTGAGGTACGAAATCATCCCCGCGAGCACCAAGGCGATGAACAGCACCGCCACGGGCGTGGGGTTCTGGATCGCCCAGGCCGAGATGCGGAGCTGCCGGGTCGTGCTCATGGCGGGCTCGCGGCGTCCCAAACCGGCTTGACGACGTCGCCGGCCAGCAGTTGCGCGCCGGCTTTGGCGACGACCACCGAGCCGGGCGGCGGGCCGGTCAGCAGCTCGACATAGCCTCCGCCGCGTTCGCCCGTGCGCACCGGCTGCTGGCTGACCCGTCCGTCGGGACCCACCACCATGACCGAGGCGCCGTTGGCGTCGTAGCGCACGGCGGTCTCCGGCACGGTCGCCACGTTGCGCGAGAGGTCGATGAAGCTCGCCCGAGCATAGCCGCCGGTACGGATGTCCGGCCGCACCGGCAGGGAGATGCGCACCTTGCCGAGCCGCGTCGTGGCGTCGACGCGGGGACTGACCAGTCGCACCACACCGTCCACCACCTGATCGTCGGCGAGCGTCACCTTGGCCTTCAGTCCCGGCCGCATCTTGTCGAAATCGGCCTCCGCCACGTCGGCGTTCAGTTCGATCTGGCCGTCCTCGGCCATCAGCAGCCATTGGCCGCTGGAGGCGCCGGAGATGTCGCCGAGATTGACGCTCCGCTGGATGATCTGGCCCGACACCGGCGCCCGGATGGTGAGGTGCGCCAGGCGCGTGCGCATCTCGTCCGCGGCGGCCAGCTGGGCCGCGGCGCCGGCGCGGGCGGTCTGCGCCGTATAGCGCCGATCCGACACCTCCTCGGTGGCGAGCACGCCCTGTTTGTCGAGGCCCACCACGCGGGCGGCCTCCGCGTCGCGCTGGTCGGCCGCGGCCTCGGACTGCTTGGCCAGGGCGACCTGCTGGTCGAGCTGCGCCTTGAGGATCGAGGCGTCCATCTCGATCAACGGCTGCCCGGCCTTCACCCAATCGCCCTCGTCCACGTAGAGCTTGGAGACGCGGTAGCCGGTGAGGTCCGGACTGATCTCCACCTGATTGCGCGGGACCAGCACGCCGGAAGTGACGATGCCGCCGGCGATCGGCTTCATCTCGACGCGGACCACGCTGACCGCGCGCGCGGCGGCGTCGGGCGGAGGCGCGACTGGCTTGCCGCAGGCCGTCAGGCCCAACGCCAAGGCGGCGGCGAAGACCAATCTCGTCGTCGTCATTGCGCGTCTCATGGCGACCGGGCCGCAGTTTGGGTCGGTTGATAGTCCCAGCCGCCGCCGAGCGCCTTATAGGTCTGCACCGCGCGGCGCAACGCTTGCACCCGCTCGCCGGTCAGGGCCGAGCGGTCCGTGCGCCACTCCTGTTCGACGGTGAGGACGGAGGTGATGTCGTCGAGGCCGGCCTTGTAGCGGATCACCGCCGCGTCATAGGCGCGCCTGGCGCTCGCCTCTCCGCTCTCGAGGGTCTTGATCCGCTCCTCGTCGGACGAAAGCTCGACCAAAGCGTTCTCGGCGTCGCCATAGGCGTTCTGCACCGCCTGCTCGTAGGCGATGACCGCCTGCTCCGTGCGCGCGCCCTGCGCCTTGGCGTCCTGCAGCAGGCGCGGGATGTCGAGCACCGGCTGGTTCAGGCCGACGCCATACGACCAGAAGTCGCTGGCGGTGGTCTGCTGCTCGGGCACGAAGCCCACCAACTGGTTGGCCGCGTTCAGGACCACGCCGATCCCGGGCGACGCCGTGCGGACGATGCCGAGGGCAGGCTTCAGCGTCAGGTTCGGAAACAGCTGTTCCTTGGCGAGCTTGGTTTGCAGCGCCGCCTCGCGCACGCGCATGTCGGCTTCGCGCACGTCCGGCCGGCGGGTCAGCAGGTCGCCGGGCACGGCCTCGGGCAGCGGGGGCGGATCGGGCACGGTGGCGGCCAGCGGCAGCTGCTCCACCGGCTCGCGGCCGCGTCCCACCAGGATCAGCAGCAGGCGCTGGGCGGCGTGCTCCTGCGCTTTCAGGCTCGAGACCTGCGACTGCGACTGGGCGAAGTCGCCGGCGATACGGTCGGCGTCGGATTGCGCGCCGATGCCGTGGTCGGACTTGGCTTGCGCCACGCTCAGCAATTGCTGTTCGATCTTCAGCTGTTCGTCGGCGTCATCCAGCTGGATCGCCAGGCCGCGGGCGACGAAATAGCTGTCGGCGACGTTGGCGACCAGGCTCGCCCACGCGGCCTCCGCATCGAACTGGGTCGCGGCGAAGTCGTAGCGAGCGATCCGTCGCTCGTCCTTCAGCCCGCCCAGGAAATCCAGTTCCCAGCTGACGTTGAAGTTCAGCTGGTCGGTGTCGGTGACGCCGCCGACCGGAAAGATCGAGTTCGAGGGTCCGCCGATGGCGTACGCGGTCTGGCGCGTGGCGCTCCCGGTGAGATCGCCGGTCGGGTAGGTCTGCAGGATGGTCGAGTTGCGAGTGGCGGCCGCTTCCTGGAGGCGCGCGATCTGGGTCTTGGCGTCCGGGCTGAGCTTGAGCGCCTGGTCCTCCAGGCCGTTGAGTTCGTCGTCGCCGAAAATCGTCCACCAGCGGTCGAGGGTTTCGTCGGAGAGCTGCGTCGAGCCGGCGGGCGCCTCGTAGGCGGCGGGCAGCGCGACGTCCGGCTTGCGGGCGCCGGTCGCGCACGCGGCCAGCGCCAGCGCGCAAGCGCCGGCTATCAGCACTTTTGCGGACATGCCGCTTCTCAACGTCTGCTCCCCCGAGTCAGGCGTACATCGAATCGGTTGAGAATAAGGCAAATCCCCGCACTACGGTCCCCACGACCGCTGCGATGACATAGGCCTTGATCCCCGCGAGTACATCCCCCAGGTGCTTTAGCCGCAGCCACTGCGACCAAGCTGCAACATCCGAAGGGGGAGGGACCATGGCCGGCAAAATCCGCGTCGGCATCGGCGGCTGGACCTTCGAGCCGTGGCGGGGCGTCTTCTATCCGAACGATCTGAAGCAGAAGGACGAACTCGCCTACGCGAGCCGCCATCTCACCGCGATCGAGATCAACGGCACCTACTACTCCACCTTCAAGCCGGACAGCTGGAGGAAGTGGCGCGACGAGACGCCGGACGGGTTCGTGTTCACCGTCAAGGGCTCGCGCTTCACCACCAACCGGCGCGAGCTCGCCAGCGCCGGCGAGTCGCTGGAGCGGTTCTTCGCGCAGGGAATGGGCGAGCTCGGCGACCGACTGGGGCCGGTGTTCTGGCAGTTGCCGCACACCAAGAAATTCGACGAA
>DATJRL010000186.1:0-2047 GCA_035504785.1 Caulobacteraceae bacterium | reverse complement strand
TTAGCAGGAGGAGGTCCTCCCAACTCTTCTTCTTCGCTGAGGGCTGGCGGAGCAGGAAGGCGGGATGGAGGGTCGGCAGGGCCGGGATCTCCAGCTCGCCATCAGCCGAGCGCCACTCGAACCAGCGGCCACGCAGGGCCAGGACGCCCTCGCTGCGCTTGAGAACGAAGCGGGCGGACGCGGCGCCGACGAGCAGCAGGACGCGGGGCCGAACGAGCTCGATCGCGCGGCGGACGAAGGGTTCGCAGACGGCCTGTTCGTCGGGGGTGGGCGTACGGTTGCCGGGTGGGCGCCAAAAGACGGTGTTGGTGATGAAGACGCGGTCGGTGAGGCCGGCGGCCGCCAGCATGCGGTCGAGCAGCTGGCCGGCTCGGCCCACAAACGGCAGGCCCTGGAGGTCTTCCTCTCCGCCCGGCCCTTCGCCAATGGCCATCACCGGAGCATCGGGGCCGCCGCGGGCGAACACCGCCTGTCGCGCGCCACCCTTTAGCGGGCATCCGTCGAACGCGGCGATGGCCGCCGCCAAGCCTTCGAGATCCTGGGCGGCCGCCGCGGCCTCGCTGGCGGCGGCGATGGCCTGAGCCAGCACATTGGGAGCCGGTGTCGCGAGCACGGGCGGCGCGGCGGGAATGGGGGGCGGGGGACGTCTGCGTTCGGGCGCCGGCGCGGATTCGGCGGCGACAGGGGCAGGCGCGTCGGCGGCGGGAACGGTTCTGTCGACCGGTGCGTCGGCGAGCGCTGCGTCCACGCCGCTCTCGGCCCAGAAGGCAAGCAGGCTTTCGAGGGCGCGAGCATCATGCATCGCATGCGACACTACACGGGCTCGCGGACAAGGTGGAGGCGGCGGGCACTTGACCGCGCCCGCGGCCCCTTCGATTTAGGCAGGAACGCGGCTTCGGCCGGTGAAAGAGAGGGCGATTGTGAGCGAAACCGTCGAACGCGAGGCAATGGAGTACGACGTGGTCATCGTCGGCGCCGGTCCGGCCGGCCTGGCTGCGGCCATCCGGCTCAAGCAGCTGGCGAAGACGGCGGGCAGCGAGATCTCCGTCGCGGTGATCGAAAAGGGCTCGGAGGTCGGCGCCCACATCCTCTCCGGCGCCGTGATCGATCCGCGGGCCCTCGCCGAGCTCTTCCCGAACTGGAAGGAGCTGGAGGCGCCACTGGAGACGCCGGTGAGCAAGGACATCTTCGTCGCCCTCACTGAGACCAGCTCGATGAACATCCCGACCTGGCCGATGCCGAGCCTGATGCACAACCACGGCAACTATATCGCCTCGCTCGGCAACCTGTGCCGCTGGCTGGCCCAGCAGGCCGAGGAGCTCGAGGTCGAGATCTATCCGGGGATGGCGGCCTCGGAGGTCGTCTATGGCGACGACGGCGCGGTGGCGGGCGTCGTGGCCGGCGTGTTCGGCATCGGCAAGGATGGCGAGCCTACCGCCGATTATCAGCCAGGCCTCGAGTTGCGTGCGAAGTACACCTTCATCGGCGAGGGCGTCCGGGGCTCTCTGGCGAAGCAAATTCAGGCCCGATTCAAATTGAACGAGGGCCGTGAACCGCAGAAATACGGCATCGGCCTCAAGGAGCTGTGGCAGGTTCCGGATGATGTCTTCCAGAGCGGACTCGTTCAGCACACGGTCGGCTGGCCGCTGACCAGCGACACCGGCGGCGGCAGCTTCATGTACCACTTCGGCGACAACTACGTCGCCATCGGTCTGGTGGTGCACCTCAACTACAAGAACCCCTGGATTTCGCCGTTCGACGAGTTCCAGCGGCTCAAGCACCACCCCGCGATCGCCCGTCACCTGAAGGGCGGCAAGCGGATCGCCTATGGCGCGCGCGCCATCTGCGAGGGCGGGCTCCAGTCGGTTCCGGCGCTGGCCTTCCCGGGCGGCGCGCTGATCGGGGATTCCGCAGGCTTCGTGAACGTGCCGCGGATCAAGGGCAGCCACAACGCGATCAAGACCGGCATGATGGCGGCCGAGGCGGCGTTCGAGGCCATCGGGGCGGGGCGCGAGGGCGATGTCCTGGAGGGCTACGAGACCGCGTT
>DATJRL010000185.1:0-6769 GCA_035504785.1 Caulobacteraceae bacterium | reverse complement strand
TGGCCGGGTCAGGTTATCCACCCTCCCCGCGTTTCGCCAAGCTCGACCGGCCTCGCGCATAACGACGTTTTGCGACAGCATGCCGTCGCCGTGTCTTTTGACGGCCAACAGGTTCCGGGAGGCGCTTATGGGCGGGATTTTCAACGTCGTCTTCAAGATCTTCAGCACGCTCCTCGGCCTGCTGCTGATCCTGCTGGGCCTCGTCTGGATCGGCCAGGCATTCCACGTAGGACCCGCCTTCATCATGCGGGGCGGCATGGTCAGTCATCACCGATGGGCGCTTTGGGGGACGATCCTCGCCCTATTCGGCCTTGGCCAGGTGATCTGGAGCATGCGCAGGCCGAATTGACCGCGCTCGCGGCCGTCCGAAACACGCCGCGGGCGCCGTCGGGGCACGCTGGAGCGGGGGTGGGTTTTCTGTCTAGATGGGCCTCAAAACGATGAGGAGCCGTCCATGACCGACCACCTGCTCGAGCACATCGAGGATGGCGTCGCCACCCTGACCATGAACCGGCCGGAGGCGCGCAACGCCCTCTCCGGCGAGATGGGCGCGGCGTTGGAAGAGGCGCTGAAGCGGCTCACCTACGACTCCAAGGTCCGCTGCGTGGTGCTGACCGGCGCGGGCGGCGCGTTCTGCGCCGGCGGCGACGTGAAGGGCTTCGCGGCCGACACCAGCCGCGGCGGCGGCGGCGGCTCACCGAGCGGAGGTCCCAGCCTGGAAGCCCGCATCGGCGGCCTTCGCCGGGGCATGGAAATGGTCAAGTGGCTGCACGAGATGCCGAAGCCGACGCTGGCGGTGATCCCGGGCGCGGCCGCGGGGGCGGGCCTCTCGCTGGCGCTGGCCTGCGACCTGCGCATCGCCGCGGAGGGCGCGAAACTCACCACCGCCTTCTCCAAGGTCGGCCTCGCCGGCGACTACGGCGGCAGCTACTTCCTCACCCACCTGGTGGGCGCGGCGAAGGTGCGCGAGCTCTACTTCACCGCCGACGTGATCACCGGCGCCGAGGCGCTGGCGCTGGGCATCGTCAACAAGGCCGTGCCGGCCGCCGAGCTGGAAGAGACCGCGCGCGAGTTCGCCCGCCGCCTCGCCGGCCTGCCCACGGTCGCCGTCGGCTACATGAAGCGCAACCTCAACGTCGCCGAGCACGCCACGCTCTCCGAGGTGCTGGATCTGGAGGCGCAGAACATGGTCCGCACCATGATGACCGCCGACCACGCCGCCGCCGCCAAGGCGTTCGTGGAGAAACGCGCGCCGGTGTTCGAGGGAAGATAACCCTCCCCCTTGAGGGGAGGGTCGACGCCCCCGGGTCCGACCAGAGGTCGGCCCGAGGACAGGCTCCGCGTCGGGGTGGGGGGCTTTTCCCGCCTTCACAGGTCGTTGCCCGGCAGACCCCCACCCCAACCCCTCCCCTCATGGGGGAGGGGCTTCCTAGGCGGGGATATCGACCACGCGTAGCTCGTTGCCCTGCCAGTCCCGGTAGGCGACGCGGAGGGTTTGGCGAGAGACTGAGCAGGCGATGAAGCCGGATTGAAGGGAGCAGAAGTCGGCGCCGACAGTGTCGCAGAACGGCTCCATCTGCGAGCCGGCGCCGGTGCAGACGTAGTGGTTGGCGCCGCGGACCGTGTGCTGCAGCTCGTGGTCGTGGCCGTTGAGATAGAGATGCACGCCGTGGCGCTTCAGCAGCGGGTCGAGCTTGGCGACGAGGTCCGGCGAGCCCCAATGGCCCTCCTTTCCGCTCTCGGAGTTGTCGCCCGCCCAGATCGGGTGGTGGCCGACCACGACCTTCCAGTCGGCGGTCGAGGCGGCCAGCGCCGCGGCGAACCAGGCCACCTGGCCGTCGGGATCCAGGCCGGCGAGCTTGGGCGCCAGGCCCTTGTGGGCGAGGTAATCCGGGATGAGCGGGGTGGTGTCGAGGACGAACAGCTCGAGGCTGGATCCATCGGGGGCGGTCTCACGGCGGCTGTAGTAGCGCCGCGGCATGCGCCAGCGGGGCGAGGTCTTGGCGTAGTCGAGCTGCGCCTCGGGCGTTCCGTAATAGTCGTGGTTGCCGAGCGCCACGTACCAGGGGACCTGCAGCGACGGCGCGGCGTAGACGTCTTCGAACGAGGTCTTCCACTTCGGGTCCGTCGCGCTCTCGACGCCTTTTTCGTAGAAGTTGTCGCCGACCGAGATGACGAAGCGCGCTCTCACCGCCCTGGCAGTCAGGCCCATCTGCTCGGCCACCTCGGACTGGCGGTCGGCGCCGTCGCGGCCCCAGTCGCCGACCGCGAGGAAGGTCAGCGCGTCGCCATCCGCGGCCCAGGCCCGGGAAAACGGCAGCACCGCCGCCACCCCCATCAGCTGCAGCGCGCGCCGGCGAGAGAAAGTCTGGGTCATGGGGCACCTTACAGCACCGTCGCATGACGGTCTGATGTCAGCACCCTCGCCCTCGAGGGGAGGGTCGACGCCCCCGGGTCCGACCAGAGGTCGGCCCGACGACAGGCTCCGCGTCGGGGTGGGGGTTGTCGCCACTTGGCCGAGTGGTCGCCGGCAGACCCCCACCCCTGCCCCTCCCCTCAAGGGGAAGGGGTTACAAGAACGCTCGGACTTCCTTCAGGAAGGCGTCCAGGCGGTCGTGGTGGACCCAGTGGCCGGCGCCTTCGAGCTCCACGACGCGGGCGTTGCTGAAATGCTGAAGGCGGCCGTCCTTCTCGGGATTGGACGCCCAGCTCTCGGCGCCGTTCACCAGCAGGATCGGGCAGGTGATGTTGCTCCAGAGCCGATGCAGGTCGTCCTGCGGCAGGTCCACGGGCGAGAAGGCGCGCACATAGTTGTCGAACTTCCAGCTGTAGGTGCCGTCCTCGTTCTGCATGGCGCCGTGCAGGGTGAGGTAGCGCGCCTGATCCTCGGTGAGGTGCTTGTTCTCCGCCTGCATGCGGTGGAAGGCGTCCTCGAGGGTCGGGTAGCGGCGCGGGATGCGGGCGGCGAGCTTTCGGGTCTCGCCCACCCAGGCGCGGAACCGCTCGGCCGGATTGCGCTGCCCCCGCTCGGCCGTCATCGGGCCGCCCATGCCCTCGATCGCCACCAGCTTGGAGACCGTCTCGGGGAAGACGCCGGCGTAGCGCAGGGCGATGTTGCCGCCGAGCGAATGGGCGACGATGCGCACGGGCGCCAGCTTCTGCTGATGGATCAGCTGGGCGAGGTCATAGACGAAGGCGCCCATCGAGTAGTCGCCGCTCTCGGACCAGGCGGAGTCGCCGTGGCCGCGCAGGTCGGGGGCGATGATGTGGTAGTCGCGCCGCAGGTCCTCGGCCACCCAGTCCCAATTGCGGCAGTGGTCGCGGCCGCCGTGCAGCAGGATCAGGTGCGGCGCGTCCGGGTTGCCCCAGTCGGCGTAGTGCAGGCGCAGGCGCTGGGAGATGAAGCTCTGGGACGTCGGGCCGTGGGTGTCGGGCATGGCGGGCTCCCTAGAGCACGATGCGGTCAGGCGGAACCCGCATGATCGTTGAATCGCGCCTCGGAGTCCGGGCTGAATTGCCGCGCCTCTTCTCTTCCTTGTCATCCCGGCCGTACACCCGCGAAGGCGGGTGGGAGAGCCGGGATCTCCTCGGCGCCGGCGGTGACAAGCAGATCCCGGATGAGTCCCCCCGGAACAAGTCCGGGGGGCTCTCCGGGATGACACCGGTGGGTGATTGATGTCGCAAGCCCGGATGGATCAGGCCCGCGCCACGTTGACGTGGCCGCTGAGGGTCGAGATCACCAGCTCGACGTGCGGCTCGCCCTCGGCGGGCGCGGCGCTCGGCTCCAGGTCGGAGTGGACGCGGCCGCTCATGGTGGTGATGTCGAGCAATGCGGCCGAGCCGCCCGCCACGCCCACCGACACCCTGCCCGAAACGGTCTTGGCGCGGACGCGGCCGTGGTCGACACGCCCGATCTCGATCTTGCCGGAGGCGGTGAAGGCCTCGAGGCTGTCGCCAGCCTTGCCGACCTCGATGTGACCCGAGCCGGCGGTGACCTTGGCGTCGCCGGCGACTTCGCCGAGCTCGGTGCGGCCGGAGCCGGTCATCACGGTGGCGTCGCCGCCGATCTTGCCCATGGTGACCTTGCCGCTGCCGGTCTTGGCGTCGGCCGAGCCGGTCGTCGAGACGATCCCGATGTCGCCGCTGCCGGTGCGGGCGCGGGCCTCGGCGCAGTCGTCGAGCCGGATCGCGCCGGAGCCGGAGGCGGCGGTCACGTCGCCCAGCCGGCCGGTGGTCTCGATGGCGCCCGAGCCGGTGGAAAGGCCCGCCGAACTCGCAAGCGGGACATGCACCACCGCCTCGACGGCGCCGCCGCTGCCGATCGTAGCCATGCTGAGCAGGGCCTCGACCAGGGTTCCGATATCGAGGCCGTAGGCGCGGCCGGGCTTGTTGACCCGGACCAGGATCTCGTCGCCGACCTGCTCGATCTGGGCTTCGGAGATCCACTGCCGGGCGAGATCGTCGCCGTGGATGGCGGTCAGTTCGACGCGGGTCTCGGCGGTCTCTTCCGCGATCACCTTGATCCGGCCCTTGGGCAGCTCGACGCGCAGGCGGACCGGCGCGGGAGTCGGGAAGCTCTGGGAGCGTCGATCGGCCATCATTTTTGCCATCCCTGGATGTGCTGCCAGCCGTGGCGGCCGTAGCCATGCGAATGCGAGGAAGCGCCGCCGTCGGCCGCCGCGCGGGCGGCCGCCACCAGCCAGGTGTTCAGCGATTGGCCGCGGCGGGCGGCCAGCGCCTCGGCCCGGCCCTTCAGGGCCTCGGGAATGCGCAGGGTTATCCGCGCCACGCCCTCCCCGTCGTCGGCGTCCAGCGGCGCCTCCTCGGCCGCCGCGGCGGGCGCGCCGGCCACCACGAACGCCGGCTCGCGGCCCTTCAGCCGCACCTCGATCACCACGCCCGGCAGCGCCTCGGAAATCTCCGCCGCGCCCTGGCTGAGCGCATCCATCAGGGTGAGCCGGAGGGCCGGTTCCAGCGCCAGCAGCAGCCGCTCCGCCGCCGCCTTGGCGTCGTCGCCGCCCACTTCCGCGGCGCGGACCAGATCCCGGCGAAGGGCGTCGATGAGGGCCGTGGTGTCCATGCGCATCAACATGACACCATTTTGATGTCACCGCAACACCAAACCATGAGTTTGTCCTTCTCCCCTTGCGGGAGAAGGTGGCGGGCGGAGCCCGTCGGATGAGGGGTCGATGCGACCTCTGCGACTGGCTCCGGCCACCCCTACGACGCCACGCGACCCCTCATCCGTCGCCTGCGGCGACACCTTCTCCCGCAAGGGGAGAAGGGGCAAACCTACCGCTTCGCCGGCGCAGGCTTGCGCGCCGCCGCCGGGATCAGGCTGAAGGCGCGGTAGACACCCTCGGTGATCAGCACCTGCGGCTGGGGTTGCGGCTTGACGCTGGCGGCGATGCGCTCGGCGTGGGCGAGCACCTGGGAGACGTTGCCGTTGGCGACGAGGTCGTACTCGCTGGTGGGCAGGTGGTAGATGAGGCCGCTGTCGTCGGTGACCGTGCGCCGATACCCCGCCGCCTCCATGGCGGCGTCGAGCCGCTGCTGATCCTCGGGCGTCGCCTCGCGAAGCTCGATGCGAACGGTGAAATGCGCCATGCCGATTCTCCGTTCAGGCCGCCTTGCCGAAGCTCAGCGCCTCGTAGCGGGCGAGGTGGTGGTCGGTGGCGCCGAACTGGGCCTCGATCATGGTCGCGCGCTTGAAATAGTGGCCGATGGCCATCTCGTCGGTCATGCCCATGCCGCCGTGCAACTGGATGGCGTTCTGGCCGACGAAGCGGCAGGCGCGGCCGATCTGCACCTTGGCGGCCGACGCCGCCTTGGCCCGCTCGTCCGCGGGCGCGGCGAGCTTGATGGTGGCCATGTAGGTCATCGACACCGACTGCTCGAAGGCGATGAACATGTCGACCATGCGGTGCTGCAGCACCTGGAACTGACCAATCGGCTGGCCGAACTGCTTGCGCTGCTTGGTGTATTCGAGGGTGCCTTCATGCAGGCGACGCAGCACGCCGCAGGCCTCGGCGCAGAGGGCGACCGTCGCCTCGTCGGCCACCGCCTCGATCAGCGGCAGCCCCTGCCCTTCGTCGCCGATGAGGGCGTCCGCGCCGAGGGCGACGTTCTCGAAGGCGATCTCGGCCGCGCGGCCGCCGTCGACGGTGGGGTATTCGCGCATGACGACGCCGCTGGCCTTCGGATCGACGAGGAAGACCGAGATGCCCGCGGCCTCGCGCCGCGCGCCGCCGGTGCGGGCGGTGACGATAAGATGGCTGGCCCATGGCGCGCCCAGCACGACCGCCTTCTGGCCGTTGAGCACAAAGCCCGCCCCCTGCCGGGTCGCGGTGACGGCGACGTCGTTCAGGGCGTAGCGGCCTTGCGGCTCGGCGTAGGCGAAGGCGAAGGCAGCGTCGCCGGCGATGATCCGGCCGATCAGCTCGGCCGCGGCCGGATGGCCGGAGCGATTCAGGAAGCCGCCGGCGATGACCACCGTGGCCAGGTAGGGCTCGACCACCAGCGCCTTGCCCAGCTCCTCCATGATCACCAGCGTCTCGGTCGCCCCGCCGCCGAGACCGCCGAGCTCCTCCGGGAAGGTCGCGCCAAGGATGCCGAGGTCGCTGGCGAACGCCTTCCACACTTCGGGGCGCCACCCGGACGCCGACTTGATCGCCGCGCGCCGCTGCTCGAAGGCGTAGTGGTCCGCCAGGTAGCTGGCGAGCGCGTCGCGCAGCATCGATTGTTCTTCGGTGAAGCTGAAGTTCATGGG
>DATJRL010000184.1:0-3019 GCA_035504785.1 Caulobacteraceae bacterium | reverse complement strand
CTGGGGCCCCTTCGTCTGGCCGCTGCGCGTCCAGCCACTTCCCCCAGAGGGGGAAGAGATTCAACGTCTTACCCCCGCAACTCCAGCCCATTCCCTTCCGGGTCTGTCAGGTAGAGCGAGACGCCCATGCCCTTGGCGCCGAAGCGGCGGCCGGATTCGCCGACCTTCGCGCCGTGGGCTTCGAGGTGGGTGGTGACCTGGGCGAGGTCGAAGTCGGCGACGTTCAGGCAGAGGTGGTCGAGGTTGCGGCCGGCGGGGCCAGACCCTGGCCCGGCGGCGTCCTGGCCCAGCATGCCGCCGACGTCGACCAGGTCGACCAGCTGGGCGCCGGCGCGGAGCTGGACGAGGCCGAGGCGGTCCTGGCGGCGGGCGACCTCGAAGCCGAGCACCTCGGTGTAGAACCGCTCCATCGCCGCCAGATCCCGGCAGCGCAGCACTAAGTGGTCGATGCCGGTGACGGTGAGGGTCAAGACGACACCTCCAAACCGTCACCCCGGCCAGAGCCGCGCAGCGGCGGCGAGCCGGGGCCGGAAGCGCCACGACCAAGCTCGACGTCGTCTCGGAACCGGAAGGTCCGGCCCCGGATCGGCCTTGCAGGCCGTCCGGGGTGACGGGCTTGGCGAGGGGCGCTCACCCCGGCGCCGGGGCGAAGCCGCGGTCGCGCATCAGGGCGTCGATGCCGGGGTCGCGGCCGCGGAAGCGGCGGTAGGCCTCGGCCGGCTCGACACTGCCGCCGACGCTGAGCACGGTGTCCAGCAGGCGCTTGGCGGTCGCCTTGTCGTAGAACCCGCCCGGCGCCTCGGCGAAGGCTTCGGCGGCGTCGGCGCTGAGCGTGTCGGCCCAGATGTAGTTGTAGTAGCCGGCCGCGTAGCCCTCGGACGAAAACATGTGCAGGAAGTGCGGCAGCCGGTGGCGCAGCACCATTTCCGGCGGCATGCCGATCTCCGCCAGGCCCTCGCGCTCGAAGGCGTCCGCCTCGATCGGCGCCGCGCCCAGAAGGTGCGCCTTCAGGTCGAGGAGGGCGTTGGAGAGGTATTCCACGGTCTTGAAGCCCTGGTGGAAGTTCTCGGCGCGCAGCACCTTGTCGACCAGCGCCTGCGGCATCGGTTCGCCGGTCTGGTGGTGGACGGCGAATCTGGAGAGCAGCTCGCGGGTCGGCAGCCAGTGCTCGAAGAGCTGGCTCGGCAGCTCCACGAAGTCGCGCAGCACCGCCGTGCCGGCAAGCGTCGGGTAGGTGACGTTGGAGTTGAGGCCGTGCAGGCCGTGGCCGAACTCGTGGAACAGGGTGACGCAGTCGGTCCAGGAGATCAGCGCCGGCTCGCCGGGTCCGGGCGGGATGTAGTTCTCGTTGTTGGAGATGATCGGCGTCACCGCCTGGCCGCCCAGGCGCTGCTGGGTCCGGTACTCGTTCATCCAGGCGCCGGAGCGCTTGCCGGCGCGGGCGAAGGGATCGAAGTACCAGAGGCCGACGCGCCGGCCGGCCCGGGTCACCTCGAACACCCGGACGTCGGGGTGGTAGACCGGCGCGTCGTCGATGGCGCGGAACTCCAGGCCCCAGAGCTGCCCGGCGGCCCAGAACATCCCCTCCAGCATCTTGGAGAGCTGCAGGTAGGGCGTCACTTCGGCCTCGTCGAGGTCGTACTTCGCCTTGCGCACCTTCTCGCCGTAGTAGCGGTAGTCCCACGGCGCGATGGGCTCGTTGGCGCCCCCGGCGGAAGCGATCTCCGTCATCTCGGCCACCTCCTCGGCGACGCGGGCGCGGGCCGGACCCCAGACCTGACCCAGCAGCCTCATCGCCGCGTCCGGCGTCTTGGCCATCTGGCCGTCGGCGATCCAGTGGGCGAAGGTCGGATAGCCGAGCAGCCGCGCCTTCTCGGCCCGCAGGCGCATGATCTCCGGGATGAGCGCGGTGTTGTCGTGGGCGGTGTGGTCGCCGCGCGACACGAACAGCCGGAACGCCTTTTCCCTGAGCGTGCGGTTGTCGGCGAAGGTGAGGAACGGTTCCATGGCCGAGCGGGTGTTGGCGAAGGCCCACTTGCCCTCCAGACCCCGCGCCTTGGCCTCGGCCGCGGCGGCGTCGATCTGGTCGTGGCTGAGCCCGGCGAGGTCGGACGCCTTGTCGACGACCAGCGCCTCGCCTTCCTCGTCGGCCAGCACGTTCTGGCTGAAGCGAGTGTAGAGGCCGGCGAGCTTCTGGTTGATGTCGGCGAGCGCGTGCTTGTCCTCGGCGGACAGCGCCGCCCCTTGCCTCACGAACCGCTCGTAGACCACGGTCGCCAGGCGCTGCTGCTCCGGCGTCAGGCCGCTGGTCTCGCGCGCCTCGTAGACCGCCTCGATCCGCGCGAAGAGCGCGCCGTTGTGGGTGATCTCGTCGCGCAGCGCCGCCAGCTTCGGCGAGGACCAGGTCTCCACCTCGCGCATCGCCGGCGTGTTCATGGTGGAGGCGTAGATGTTGAGCAGCCGCGTCGCCCGGGTCAGCAGCGGCCCCGACGCCTCCAGCGCCTCGAGGGTGTTGGCGAAGGTCGGCGGGGCCGGGTTGTCCGCGATCGCCGCGACGTCGGCCCGCTTCTCGGTCATCGCCGCTTCCAGGGCGGGAATGAAGTGCGCCGTCTCGATGCGGTCGAACGGCGGAACGCCGCCGCGAAGGTCGCCCCAGGGGGCCAGCACCGGATTGTCGGCGAGGTCGTCGGATGGGGGCATGACGCGCTCCACAGAAAGGAAGCCGGCGTCTTAGCTCCGCACCGCCGCGCCGTCACGTCCGCGCGGCCAGATCGACGCACGCTCATTCCGTCACCCCGGCCAAGCGTCCGTCAGGATGCGCCCATGTGAGCCGGGGCCGGACGGGCCGTCGCCATGCTGGAATTCGTCTGGGAACCGGCTCTTCCGGCCCGGATCGTCCCTCCGGGCTACGGCATTCACACAACGCTCGCCGAAGCGGGAGTTGGAATCCTTCTCCCCTTGCGGGCCTGTTGCGCAATTCGATGAGATCGCTCTGAAAGCTCCCTTCCCCCTTGCGGGG
>DATJRL010000183.1:0-8985 GCA_035504785.1 Caulobacteraceae bacterium | reverse complement strand
GCCCTGTCGTCGGGCTTGCTGCTCTATGGCGCGTCGCTGGTCTACGGTTTCGCCGGCTCGACCCGCTTCGTCGACATCGCGGCCGCCGCCCATGGCGGCGCCAGCGTCGGCATCCTGTTCGGGCTGATCTTCCTGATCTGCGGGATCGGCTTCAAGGTCTCGGCCGCGCCGTTCCACATGTGGACGCCGGACGTCTACGAGGGCGCGCCGACGCCGATCGTCGGCTTCTTCGCCGGCGCGCCCAAGCTGGCGGCGATGGCGCTGTTCGCCCGACTGCTCACCGAGGCGTTCGGCGGCGCGCTGGAGCAGTGGCGGCAAGTGGTGCTGATCGTGGCCCTGGCGTCCGTGGCCATTGGCGCCTTCGCCGGCCTGGCGCAGAGCAATCTGAAGCGCCTCTGGGCCTACTCCTCGATCGCCAACATCGGTTATGCCCTGATCGGCCTCTCGGCCGGTGGCGCGCTCGGGGTGCAGTCGATGCTGGTGTTCATGGTGCTCTACACCATCGACGTCACCGGCTTCTTCGCCTGCCTCTCGGCGCTCAGCCGCGACGGACGGCCGATGGAAAGGTTCGACGACTTTGCCGGGCTGATGAGTCAGCGGCCGGGACTTGCGCTGGCGCTTACCGCCTTCTCGCTCTCGGCCCTCGGCCTGCCGCCGTTCTCGGGCTTTTTCGCCAAGTTCTACGTGTTCAAGGCCGCGCTGGCCGCTGGCCCGTGGACCACCTGGTCGGCCGTCCTCGCCCTTGTCGGCTCCGTGGTGGCGGCGTTCTACTACCTGAAGCTCATCAAGGTGATGTGGCTGGATCCGGCGCCCGGCGCCACCGACGCGCCGGCGGGCGGCGCCACCGCCATCGCCTACGGCGCGGCTCTCTTCGCAATCCCGGTGGTCTGGGTGGCGCTGGTCTGGATCGATCCGATCACTCTGAGCGCCGCCGCGGCCTTCGTTCGCTGAGCCGATGGCTCTGCCCCCGATCCAGGCGCCCCCGATCCAGGCGTTCGACGAGATCGATTCGACCAACGCCGAGGCGCGGCGACGAGCGGAAGCCGGCGACCGAGGGCCCGTCTGGCTGACCGCCAAGGCGCAGACCGCCGGGCGCGGCCGCCGCGGCCGCTCCTGGGAGACCGGCTCGGGCAATCTCGCGGCGACGCTGCTGACCCTCACCGACAAGCCGCCCGGCGAGGCCGCCCAGATCTCCTTCGTGGCCGCGTTGGCCGTCGCCGACCTCGCCGCGGCCTATGTGCCGCCGACGCTGGTCACCCTGAAGTGGCCGAACGATCCCCTCATCGCCGGGCGCAAGGTCGCCGGCGTCTTGGTGGAGTCTGGACGGCATCCGCGCGGCGGGCTGTGGCTGGCGGTCGGATGCGGGGTGAACCTGGCGACGCCGCCCGCCGCGGCCGAGCGACCCGCCACCAGCTTCGCCGAACATCGCATCGCGCCGCCGCCGGGGCCTCTGGAGGCGCTGGGCGTGCTGGCGGAGAGCTTCGCGCGCTGGCAGGATCTCTGGGAGCGGCTCGGCTTCGCCCCGATCGCCGACGCCTGGACCTTGCGCGCCCACGGCCTCGGCCGGCCCTGCGAGGCGCGCCTTCCAGGCGAAACCATCGCCGGCGTCGCTGAAGGACTGGACGCCGACGGCGCCCTGCGCCTCCGAACCCCCTCCGGCCTCGTCCGCCGCATCACCGCCGGCGACGTGTTTTTCGGAGTGGTTTGAAATGGGCCACGGAAAGCACGGAGGACACGGAAACCTACTTTTCGAGGAGGAGACATTCCGGATCCGGGGCGCAGTGTTTGAGGTCAGCCTTCAACTCGGCGCGGGCTTCCTCGAAGCCGTGTATCAGGAGTGCCTGTCGATCGAATTCGGGGCGCGCGGCATCCCGTTCGAGGCCGGACCCACCCTGAGCCTTGCCTACAAACGCACGACTTTGAAGCAGGTCTACCGTCCAGATTTCGTCTGCTTCGGTTCCGTCATCGTGGAGCTCAAAGCGGTTCGGGAGCTGACGCCCGAACACAGGTCGCAGGTTCTGAACTATCTAAACGCGACAAGCCTGCGACTTGGCCTGCTTGTGAACTTTGGATGCGCGCCGAAAGCGCGCATCGAACGTCTCGTGCTCTAAGGTTGGGAGGCGTTCGTGCTTTTCGTGTTTTTCGTGGTCAATCAGGACGGCGCCCCCACATCGGCGCTGGTTGATTTGCCGAACGTCTCATCCGGAGCTGCGCATGCTTCTCGCTATTGAGCAGGGCAACACCAACACCCTTTTCGCCGTGCACGATGGCATGGCGTGGATCTCGCAGTGGCGGGCGGCGACCGACGCCAGCCGCACCGCCGACGAATATGCGGTCTGGCTCTCGCAGCTGCTGGCGATGGCTCAGCTCAGTTTGGGCATGCTCGACGCCTGCATCATCTCCAGCGTGGTGCCGCAGTCGCTGTTCAACCTGCGCAACCTTTCGCGCCGCTACCTGCACGTGGAGCCGCTGGTGATCGGCGAGAACGCGGATCTCGGCATCGCGGTGCACATCCCCAAGCCCTCGGAAGCGGGCGCCGACCGGCTGGTCAATGCGATCGGAGCGCATGTGGCCTACAAGGGCGACCTGCTGGTCATCGACTCCGGCACGGCGACCACCTTCGACGTGGTGGGAAGCGACGGCGCCTTCGAAGGCGGGGTGATCGCCCCCGGGATCAATCTCTCCATGCAGGCGTTGCACGAAGCGGCCGCCCAGCTGCCCCGCGTCGCCATCCGCCGCCCGACCGGAAATCGGGTGATCGGCGTCGACACCGTCGGCGCGATGCAGTCGGGGGTGTTCTGGGGCTACATCTCGATGATCGAAGGATTGGTGGCGCGCGTGAAGGGTGAGTGGGCCAAGCCGATGACCGTCATCGGCACCGGCGGCATCGCCTCTCTGTTCGAGCGCCAGACCAGCGCCATCGACCACTTCGACCACGATCTCACCATCCGCGGCCTGCTGGAAATCTACCGACGGAACAACCATCTGGCCCGGGCATGAGACAGCAAGGCGACCCGTCCCTCGCAAGCGAGGGAACGGTTCAGGCGCTATGACCGCATCCGAGGGCGACGAGCTCGTCTTCCTGCCGCTGGGCGGGTCGAACGAGATCGGGATGAACTTCAATCTCTACGGCTACGGCCCGCCGCACGCGCGCAAGTGGGTGGTGGTGGACCTGGGCGTCACCTTCGGCGATCAGACGACGCCGGGCGTGGAGATCATCCTGCCCGACCCGACGTTCATCGAGGAGCATGCCAAGGACATTCTCGGCATCGTCCTCACCCACGCCCACGAGGATCACATCGGCGCGGTCGCCTGGCTGTGGCCGCGGCTGCAGGCCCCCCTCTACGCGACGCCGTTCACCGCCTTCCTGCTTCGCGAAAAGCTGCGCGAGGCGGATCTGCTGGACGAGGTGACTATCCACGAGGTCCCGCTCTCAGGGACCATCCGGCTGGGACCGTTCGAGATGGAGCTGATCACGCTCACCCACTCGATCCCCGAGCCCAATGGCCTCGCCATTCGCACCCCGCTGGGCACGGTGCTGCACACCGGCGACTGGAAGATCGATCCGGATCCGCTGCTGGGCCGCCCCACCGACCAGGAAGCCATTCGCCGGCTCGGCGACGGCGGCGTGCTGGCCATGGTCTGCGACTCCACCAACGTCTTCGTCGACGGCGAGGCGGGGTCGGAGGCCGAGGTGCGCGAGGTGCTGGCCGCGCTGGTCCCGACGCTGAAGGGCAAGGTGGCGGCGGCTTGCTTCGCCTCCAACGTCGCGCGCATGGACTCGATCATTCGCGCCGCCGAAGCCGCCGACCGGCGCGTTTGCCTGGTGGGGCGTTCGATGCTGCGGATGGCGGCGGCGGCGCGCTCGGTGGGCCTGCTGAAGGACGTCCAGCCCTTCGTCAGCGACGCGGAGTCCGGCTACTTCCCGGAGGACAAGATTCTCTACCTCTGCACCGGCAGCCAGGGCGAGCCGCGTGCGGCGCTGGCTCGGGTCGCGGACGGCACCCACCCGCACCTCAGTCTCGGGCCTGGCGACGCCTGCCTGTTCTCGTCTCGCATCATTCCGGGAAATGAGGCGCCGATCCGCAATCTGCAGAACAAGCTCGCCGATCGCGGCGTGCGGCTGTTCACCGAACGCGACCATCCGGGCCTGCACGTCTCCGGCCACCCCTGCCGGGACGAGCTGAAGCGCATGTACCAGTGGGCGCGACCCAGGATCGCGGTGCCGACCCACGGCGAGCGCCGCCATCTTCTCGAGCACGTGGCGCTGGCCCGCGATCTGCAGGTGGCCGAAGCGGTGGCGCCGCGCAACGGCGACATGGTCCGCCTGGCGCCTGGCCGCGCGGAGATCATCGACGAGGTCCCGGCCGGCCGTCTCTACATCGACGGCGGCATGGTGACCCCCGAGAACGGCGAGGCGCTGCGCGAACGTCGCCACGCCGCGTTCAACGGCGTCCTGACCGTGGCCGTGGCGCTCGACCGCAAGGGTCGCATCGTCTCTGGACCGCAGGTGCGCGCCCTGGGGCTGCCGGGCGATGCGGACTACGAGCTCGACGAGGCGCTCGACGACCTTTCCGGCGAGGCCGAGGCGGCGCTGAAGAAGCTTTCGTCCGATCAGCGCGACGACGACCACGCCGTCGAGCAAGCCCTCTCCCGCGCCATCAAGCGCGCCGCCTACCGCATCTGGGAACGCCGCCCGGCGGTGGAGGCGACGGTGCTGAGGATTTAGCACTGGCCGCTTTCGTCTAGCCGGCATCGCGTCCAGCCCTTCGCCCCTGAGGGGGAAGAGATCCAGAGCGCGCCGGACTGCCGCCTTCAATCGATCCCGCAACGGTGCTAGCAACGCGGCCATGATCGGCCGCCTCAATCACGTCGGGATCGCGACGCCCTCCATCGAAGACTCCTGGAAGCTCTACCGCGACGTGCTCGGCGCGACGCAGATCACCGAGAAGCGGGCGCTGCCCGAGCAGGGCGTCTGGGTCAGCTTCGTCGACCTGCCCAACTCGCAAATCGAGCTGATCGAGCCTTACGGCGAGGATTCGCCGATCGCCGCCTTCCTGGCCAAGAACCCGCGCGGCGGGCAGCACCACGTGTGCTTCGAGGTGCCGGACATCCTGAAAGCGCGCGACGAGATGCGGGCCAAGGGCGCCACGGTGCTGGGCGACGGCGAGCCGCGCATCGGCGCCCACGGCGTCCCGGTGATCTTCGTGCACCCCAAAGACATGGGCGGCGTGCTGGTGGAGCTGATGGCGGAGCCCGACCCGGCGCGGAACCCGCACGGGCAAGGCGCGCACTGATGGATATCGGAACCTCGTTCGCCGTCTATGCCGTGCTGTGGTGGCTGGTGCTGTTCAGCGTGCTGCCGGTCGGCGTGATCAGCCATGCCGAGGCGGGGATCAAGACGCCGGGCGGCGGCGACCCCGGCTCGCCGGTCGATCCGCAGTTGAAGCGCAAGTTCATCCGCACCACCTGGGTCTCGGCGCTGATCTTCGCGCCATTCTGGATCGCGGTGCATTTCCATTGGCTCTCGCTCGGCATGCTGAGGGGCCTCGCCTGACGATTCCGGCATGACCGACGACGCGCCCGCGCCGGCGTTCAGCGCCTGGGAGCGTGAGATCGCGGCCCGCTACCTGCGCGCCCGCCGCCAGGAAGGCGGCGTCGCCCTGATCGCCGCGATCTCCTTCGTCGGCATCACCATCGCCGTGGCGGTGCTGATCATCGTGATCTCGGTGATGAACGGCTTTCGCGCCGATCTCACCGGCCTGATCCTGGGTTTCAACGGCCACGCCTATGTGGTGGGGGGCGCGACCGACCCGCAGCAGCGCGAGGCGACGCTGGCGCGGCTGCGATCCCTGCCGCACGTGGTCAGCGCCCAGCCCATCGTCGAATCCGAGGTGCTGGCTCAGAGCCAGACGACGGCGGTCGGCGCCGACGTGCGGGGCGTTACGCCCGCCGACCTGAAGGCGACGCCCCTTATCGCCCGCAACATCAAGCAGGGCTCGCTCGCCGGGTTCGGCGAGGGCGAGGATGGCGGCGACGAGGTGGTGGTGGGCGCGCGCCTCGCGGACAGTCTGGACATCAAGCCCGGCGATCCGATTACGCTCACGGCGCCGACGGGCGTTACGACCGTGATGGGCGCGCTGCCGGTGCAGAAGACCTACGTCGTCGCCGGGCTCTTCGAAGTGGGCATGAGCGAGTACGACCAGGCTTACATCTACATGCCGCTGAAGCAGGCCCAGCTCTTCTTCGGTCGCGGCGACCAGATCGACTACATCGAGCTCAAGCTCGACAACCCGGACCTCGCGCCCAGCCTCAAAGGCGCCATCGCCGAAGCCGCGGGCCCTGGCGCCATCGTCACCGACTGGACCGAGAAAAACCGGGACTACTTCCGCGCCCTCACCGTCGAGCACAACGTCATGGCGCTGATCCTGGCGCTGCTGATCCTCATCGCCTCGCTCAACATCATCTCCGCGCTGGTGATGCTGGTGAAGAACAAGGGCCGCGACATCGCCATCCTGCGCACCATCGGCGCGCGGCAGAGCTCGATCATGCGCATCTTCGTGCTCTGCGGCGGCGGCATCGGGGTGCTGGGCACGTCGGCCGGCGTCCTCATCGGGGTGCTGTTCTGCCTGAACATCGACCACATCCAGCGTTTCGTGGAGTGGGTGACCAACACGCCGGTGTTCAGCGCCAAGGTCTACTTCCTCTCGCAACTGCCGGAGCGGATCGACCCGCTGGAGGTGGTGCTGATCACCCTGTTCTCGCTGGTCTGTTCGTTCGGCGCGGCGCTCTACCCCGCCTGGCGCGCCTCGCGCCTCGATCCGGTGGAGGCGCTCCGCTATGAGTGAGCCCGCTTCGAACGGGCCCGTCCTGGTCATCCGGGGTTTGCGGCGCGACTACGTCACCGGCCAGCGCACCCTGCAGGTGCTGAAGGGCGCCGACCTGGAGGTCTATCCCGGCGAGCTGGTGGGGCTGATCGGTCCGTCCGGCTCCGGCAAGTCGTCGCTGCTGCACGCCGCCGGCCTGCTGGAGCACCCCACGGCGGGGAAGATCGTCATCGACGGCGAAGATTGCTCCGAGCTCTCCGACCGCGCCCGCACCCGCATCCGCTTGAAGGAGATCGGCTTCGTCTACCAGTTCCATCACCTGCTGCCGGAACTGAGCGCGCTCGACAACGTCGCCCTGCCGCTGATGATCGCGGGCCGCAGCCGCAAGCAGGCGGAGGCGAGGGCGCGCAAGCTGCTCGCCGACATGGGCCTCGCCGACCGTCTCGACCATCAGCCGACGCAGCTCTCCGGCGGCGAGCAGCAGCGGGTCGCCGTGGCCCGCGCCCTGGCCAACGCCCCCCGGCTGCTGCTCTGCGACGAGCCCACCGGCAACCTCGACCCCGAGACCTCGCTCGCCGTGTTCCAGAACCTGCACGACCTGGCGAGGCAGCGCGGCGTCGCCGCCCTGGTGGCGACCCACAACCTCGAACTCACCCGCTTCATGGACCGCGTGCTGGCCCTGCGCGACGGCCGCGTGGAGCCCCGCGCGCCTCGAGCCGTCGCGGAGGCGGCGCAGTAGGGTGGTGGGCCACCGTTTCCGTCAGGCGCCATTCCTTCTTGCCACGGAAGACCCGGAAATCACGGACCGATCGGCTGGAGTGACGCCCTTCCGCGCCCTGCGTGCGTTCCGTGGCTGAATCCGTCCAAGACCGGCTCACGCCACAATCTTCGTCAAGGACAGGAGGGGGAGTGATCGGAACTCGGAAGCGATTTGAGGTTGACAAGGGGAATTATCCCTTTGACAAAGTAACCACTAGCGCTAGTATGGCGGTGGAGAGAGGCCAGCCATGCGCGATGTCGATTATTCCAATCCGATCTTCCACGATGAGACCAAGGCGCGTGAGTGGCTAGAGCGTCGGCTTTGGCCCGCAGGCCCGATCTGTCCGCACTGTGGCGTCGTGAACCAAGCCACGGCCCTGAAGGGCAAAGCCCATCGCGCCGGCCTCTACCAGTGCAAGGCGTGCCAGGAGCAATTCACGGTTATGGTGGGGACGCTTTACGAGCGCTCGCACCTGCCGCTGCACAAGTGGCTCGCCGCGACGCACCTGATGATGGCGTCCAAGAAGGGCATGAGCGCCCTTCAGATCAGCCGCATGATCGGCGTGACCTACAAGACCGCTTGGTTCCTCTGCCATCGCATCCGCGAAAGCCTGCGTGAGACGAACCCGAGCCCGCTGGGCGGAAAGGGCAAGATCGTGGAGGCCGACGAAACCTATGTCGGCGGACGCGACAAGAACCGCCACGAGAACAAGCGCACCCACAAGACCGGCCTTTCCACCAAAGAGCCGGTCGTAGCGCTGGTGGAGCGCGGCGGGCGTGTTCGCAGCGAGCACGTCGGCGAGGTCACGTCGCACAGCCTGCGTCTCGTGCTGAAGGCCCAACTGGATCAGGCATCGCACCTCATGACCGACGATCATGTGGCCTATCCGGGGATTGGCCGCGCCTTCGCCCAGCACAGCAGCGTCAAGCACAGCATCGGCGAATACGTGCGCGGCGACGCGCACACGAACACCGTGGAAGGCTACTTTTAGATCCTGAAGCGCGGGATCGTCGGGACGTTCCATCACGTCTCGCCGCAACACCTGAAGCGCTACGTCGGCGAGTTCGATTACCGCTACAACACCCGCACGGCGCTGGGTTACAGCGACTTCGACCGCTTCGCCGCGTCGTTCCCCGGCATCGTCGGCAAGCGCCTCACCTATCGGCGGCCTCGTGGCGAGCAAGCCGCCGCCGAAGCGCCCCGCCAGCCCGCGACGTGGATCGAGTGGCGCCCGAGCTGACCCGCGCCAGCTAGAGCTTCGCTTGTGGGAGACGAGCGACGATGGCGAAGCTTAGGCAGATCAAGATCAATCGTCAGGCGTCAGGCGAATTTCGACTTCGCCTCGCGTTCTCCGAAGATAGCCGACGTGAACCCATTGAGGTCGATCTTCCGGGAGGG
>DATJRL010000182.1:0-6884 GCA_035504785.1 Caulobacteraceae bacterium | reverse complement strand
TCCCGGAAGCTTCGTCGAGCGGGAACTCGGTGTGGTTGACGTCGAGCCCCAGCGGCAGCCGGCGGCCGCTGGCGTAGGCGATGGTGAGCAGGCTCTCGCCGCCGGCGTCGAGCGCCAGCCGCGCTTCGCCGAGCGGCCACTCCGCCGGGACCTCGAAGGCGCCGCTCTTGAAGTGGCGCACGCCGTCGCGATCCGGCCAAGGCGCGCCGACGGCGATGGGCTCCCCGTCGAAGCTCCAGCCGCCGATAGGCCGCACATCGCGAACCCGCCAGGCGGCGATCTCATCGCGACGACGTCGGGCGCGGGCGATTGCTTCCCGGGGCGAAAGGAGCCGATGCATCTTAAGCTCCCCTCCCCCTCGAGGGGAGGGGTCGGGGGTGGGGGGCTGTCAAACTCAACACCGCCATAACTCGTCCCTCACGACTCAACCCCACGTCGAGCAGACCCCACCGCTAGCCCCTCCCCTCGAGGGGGAGGGGGACTCAAGCCGCCAGCTTGGTGACTTCGGCGACCTCGTCCGCGGTCAGCTTCCAGCCGGCGGTGGCGGCGTTGGCGGCGACCTGCTCCGGCTTGGTGGCGCCGGCGATCACCGACGAGACCACCGGGTGGCCGAGCAGCCACGCGAACGCGAGTTCCAGCAAGGTGTGGCCGCGCTCCTGCGCCCAGGCCGTCAGCCGGTCGAGGCGGTCGAAGTTCTCGTCCTTGAGCGCCGCGGCGGCGCGAGGCCCGAAGTTGGCCAGGCGCGTACCCTCCGGCGGCGCCTCGCCGCGCGTGTACTTGCCGGTGAGCAGGCCCGAGGCCAGCGGGAAGAACGGCAGCATGCCCAGGCCGAAGCGCTCGCAGGCGGGCGTCACTTCATGCTCCACGCGCCGCTCGAGCAGCGAGTAGTTGTTCTGCGCCGAGACGAAGCGGTTCAGGTGTTCGTTGCGCGCGGTCCAATCGGCGTCGGCGATCATCCAGCCGGTGAAGTTGGAGTTGCCGACGTAGCGGACCTTGCCCCGGGTGACCAGGTCGTCGAGAGCCCCCAGCGTCTCCTCGATCGGGGTGTCCCGGTCGGGCTGGTGCATCTGGTAGAGGTCGATGTAGTCGGTGTGCAGCCGCTTCAGGCTCGCTTCGATCGCGTCCATGATGTAGCGCCGCGAGCCGCCCCGCTTGTCCGGTCCGTCGCCCATCGGGCTGGCGAACTTGGTGGCCAGCACGACCTGGTGGCGCTTGCCCTTGAGGGCATTGCCCATCAGCTCCTCGCTCTTGCCCCGGCCGCCGTAGACGTCGGCGGTGTCGAAGAAGGTGACGCCGTGCTCGATGGCCGCGTCGATCACCGCATCGGTGCCGGCCTGGTCGAGGCGCATGCCGAAATTGTTGCAGCCGAGGCCGATCTCACTGACCTTCAGGCCGCTGTCGCCCAATCTGCGATAGTCCATCTGAAATCCTCCCGTTTGAAATCCGCGATCGGCGTCGGCCCACGCCGGGCCCCGGTCTTAGTCCGGCGGGCGGAGGCTGTCGACGGGCTGGCGGCGGCGACGGGCCGGGCATAGGCTCCGCCGCGTTTCGAGGAGAGGAACGTCACATGCCCAACGTCGACATCGAGAAAGACGTCGTCTACGCCAGCGCCGGCGAACGGCCGCTGCGGCTCGACCTCTACCGCCCCGAAACGCCGAACGGCGCGGCGGTGCTGCTGGTGCACGGCGGGGGGTGGTCGCGCGGGTCTAAGGACATGCTGGGGCCGGCGGCGGCGCTGCTGGCCGAACAGGGCTTCGTGGTGATGGCGCAGGAGTATCGCTTGACCGGCGAGGCGCCGTTCCCGGCCAACATCCACGACGTGAAGCGGGCGATCCGCTGGGCCAAGGCGAACGCCGCGCGGCTCGGCTTCGATGCCGCCAAGCTCTGCCTGGAAGGTCACTCGGCCGGGGCGCACCTGGTGCTGCTGGCGGCCGGAACGCCCGACGACGCGCGCCTGGCGCCGCCGGAGGGCCTCGGGGACGTCTCGCAGGACGTCGCGGCCGTCTGCGCCATCTATCCGCCGACGCTCTTCCACATGGGCGAGGCGCGGCCATCCGGCTCGCTGCCGGCGCGGGTGCTGCCGGGCGCCGACGCCTCGGAAGCGAGCGCCGCCCTGGCGAGCCCGATCGAGCACGTCTCCGCCGCTCTGCCGCCGGTGATGCTGCTGCACGGTGATGCGGACAAGGTCGTTCCGGTCTCGGCCTCGCGCCGCTACGAGGAGCGGGTGCGCTCGGTGGGCGGCAAGTGCGACCTGCACGTCTACGCCGGCCTGCCGCACGGCTTCGCCAACCACCCGGAGATCCGCCCGGCGATGATGAGCATGATCGGCGGCTTCTTCCGACGCTGGGCCATCGCGCCAGAGGTCTTCGCGGCCATGCCGGCCGCGGCGCCGGAGCCCGCGACGGCGTAACTCCCCTCCCCCTCGAGGAGAGGGGTCGGGGGTGGGGGGCTGCAACCGGCTAGGGGCTGGCGGCTTCGTCCTTTGCCGGCCGGACAGAGTGGGCGGCCACAGACCCCCACCCCTAACCCCTTCCCTCAAGGGGGAGGGGAACTACGACTCCTCCACGGGCACGCCGTAGAGTTCCAGTCGGTGGTCGACGAGGCGGTAGCCGAGCTTCTTGGCGATGGCGGCCTGGAGGGCCTCGATATCCTCGTCGACGAATTCGATGACCCGGCCGGTCTTCATGTCGATCAGATGGTCGTGGTGGGTTTCCGGCGCCTCCTCGTAGCGCGAGCGGCCGCCATGGAACTCGTGCCGGGTCAGGATGCCGGCGTCCTCGAAGAGCCGCACGGTGCGGTAGACTGTGGCGATGGAAATGTGCGGATCGACGGCGTGCGCTCGCCGATGCAGCTCCTCGACGTCCGGATGGTCGTGCGCCTCGGAGAGCACGCGCGCAATGACGCGGCGCTGCTCGGTCATCCGCATGCCCTTATCGATGCAGAGCTTTTCCAACCGGTCCAAGGCGCGCTCCCGTTCGCCACGCCAAAATAGGCGAGCGGCCGCTAAGTGTTAAGCGTTCGGCGCATGACGATGGCGTCGGCGGCCGCGCCGCCCGCCCGTGCATAGTATCCAGGCCGGCGTCCCACGCGGACGAAACCCGCACGCGCGTAGAGCGCCTGAGCCGCCGGATTGTCGTCGCCGACCTCGAGGAACATCGCCGCGGCTCTCGTCGCCGCCGCGCCCAGCGCCGCGGCGACCAGCGCCGCGCCCACGCCGGCGCGACGGCGCTCGGGACGCACCGCCAGGGTCAGCACTTCCGCCTCCCCGGCGATGGCGCGGCAGAGGATGAAGCCGGCGACCTCACCCGCTTCGGCCTCCGCGGCGAGGGCGAAGCAAGTCGGGTCGGCCAGGAACCGGGCGAGGTCGGCGCCGCCCCAGGGGAATTCGAACGACGCCGCGTGGACCTCGGCCAGCGCGGCCGCGTCGGCGGTGGTCGCCCCGCGAAGCCTCACGCCGGCATCGGCCGGGCGTCCGGCGCGCGCAGGTAGAGCGGGCGCACGTCGCCAAGGACCTCGGCCGCCCGGGCCAGGCGGCCGAGCGCGGCGAGGTCTGGCGCGGCGAGGCTGGCCGCGCGCGCGCCGGGGAGCAGGGCCGCCAGCGCCTGGGCGCCGGACCCCGCCAGGACGAAAGGCCCCTGTCCGAGCGCTTGCAGACGCGCCGCAGCCTCGGCGAGCGGCAGCACGTCAGGCTCGTTCAGCGCCCGCGCCCCATCGAAGGCCTGGAGGTAAACCTGGCCGCGGCGGGCGTCGACCACCCCGGCGACCGGACCGTCGGCCGCGACGCTGGCCGCCAGCCCCGCCAGGGTCCCCAAGCCCACCAGCGGCTTGCCGGTGGCCAGGCCCAGGCCCTTGGCGAAGGCGAGCCCGACCCGCAAGCCGGTGAACGAGCCGGGCCCGGTGGTGACGGCGATGCGGTCGTAGCCGCCGGCTTCGGTCAGAACCTGCCTGGCCATCGGCGCCAGCCGTTCCTGGTGACCGCGCTCCATCGCCTCGGACGCGCCGGCGACCATCCGCCCGTCATCGAACACGCCGACCTGGCAGGCCGCGAGGCAGGTGTCGATGACGAGGACGCGCACCGGCTGGAGCGCCTAGAGCGTCTGCTCCACCCGGGTGACTTCCGGGACGTAGTGCCGGAGCAGGTTCTCGACGCCGGCCTTCAGGGTGGCCGCGGACGACGGGCAGCCGGAACAGGCGCCTCGCATGTTGAGGTAGACGACGCCGGTGTCGGGCTCGAAGCGGGAGAACAGGATGTCGCCGCCGTCCTGGGCCACGGCCGGGCGGATGCGGGTGTCGATCAGATCCTTGATCTCGGCCACGACCTGGGCGGCCTCGCCCTCATAAGCGTCGTCCGCGTGAGCTTCTTCGATCTCTTCGCCGACAAGCAGCGGCGCGCCCGAGGTGAAGTGATCCATGATCTCGGCGAGGATCGGCGCCTTGAGGTAGGCCCAGTCGACGTCAGGGTCCTTGGAGACGGTCAGGAAGTCGTCGCCGAAGTAGACCCGGGTCACGCCCTCGAGGGCGAAGAGCGCGCGCGCCAGCGGAGAGGCCGTCGCCTCCGCCGTCGTCGCGAACTGCCGCGACGCGCCGGGCAGAAGCCGGCGACCGGGCAGGAATTTCAACACCTGCGGATTGGGCGTGGCTTCGGTCTGGATGAACATGCGGGGACCTTTCCTGTCGAGTAGATGGGCTGCAAGGAGAGCGAGGGCAACCCTCCGCGCGGTCGCGGGGCCTGCCCGCCGCCTTGCCCCCCGCCGAGGACGCGAAGCTTGATTTCGGCGGTTCCGCGGGTCTCAATCGTTGCGAAGGCTAGGGGATCACGCGATGAAGCAATTGCTCGGACTGTCGGCTTTGGCGGCGGGGTTGACGCTGGCGGGCGCCGCCGCGGCCGAACCGCTGGACGGCGTGACGGCCAGGGACGTGGCGCGGGTGCTGCAGGACAAGGGCTACAAGGCCGAGATCGGAGTCGACGACACCGGCGACCCGAAGGTTACCAGCGCCGCGGAAGGCGTGAACTTCACCGTCTTCTTCTATGGCTGCAACCACGGACCCCGGTGCACGTCGCTCGGATTCCAGTCCGGTTTCCACATCGACGGCGGCATGACCGCCGAGAAGATCAATGGCTGGAACCGCGACAAGCGCTGGCTGAAAGGCTGGCTCGACAACACCAACGACCCCTGGGTCGGGATGGACGTCGACGCGGAGCAGGGATTCTCCACCGAGGCGCTGGGCGCCGACATCGACCTCTGGGCCGAGATGATCCCGGCCTTCAAGAGCTACATCGGGTTCTGACCCGGGTTACGCGCCTTCACCCCGGCCAGAAGCCGACGATGCGCTTGGTCTCGGCGAGGATCGGGTCGGCGATGGCGCGGGCGCGCTCGGCGCCTTCGGCCAGGATGCTGTCGATCTGGCCGGGGTCGGCGAGGTAACCGCGCATCCGGGCCGCCACCGGCGCGAGCCGCGCCACCACCAGGTCGGCGAGCGCCGGCTTGAAGTTCTGCCCGAAACCCTGGCCGCCGAACGTCTTCAGCACCTCGGCCTTGGTCTGACCGGACAGCGCCGCGAAGATGCCGACGAGGTTGTCGGCCTCGGGCCGGCCGGCCAGACCCTCGACCGACTCCGGCAGCGGCTCGGGATCGGTCTTCGCCCGGCGGATTTTCTGGGCGATCGCGTCGGCGTCGTCGGTGAGATTGATGCGCGAGGCGTCCGAGGGGTCGGACTTCGACATTTTCACCTGGCCGTCGCGCAAGCTCATGATCCGCGCCCCCGGACCCTCGATCACCGGCTCGGTGAGCGGAAAGTATCCGGGCGCCGCGAAGTCGTGGTTGAACTTGGCGGCGATGTCCCGGGTGAGCTCGAGGTGCTGCTTCTGGTCCTCGCCCACCGGCACGTGGGTGGCCTTGTAGAGCAGGATGTCGGCCGCCTGCAGCACCGGGTAGGCGTAGAGGCCGACGCTCTCGCGCTCCTTGTGCTTGCCGGCCTTGTCCTTGAACTGGGTCATGCGGTCGAGCCAGCCGAGCCGAGCGACACACTCGAAGATCCAGGCCAGCTCCGCATGGGCGCCGACGGCCGATTGGGGGAAGATGATCGCCTTCGCCGGATCGACGCCGGCGGCGAGGTAGGCGGCGGCGATCTCGCGGATCTGCGCCGAGAGCCTGGCCGGCTCCTGCCAGGCGGTGATCGCGTGCAGGTCGACCACGCAGTAGAGGCACTGCATCCGGTCCTGCAGGGCGACGAACTTCACCAGCGCGCCGAGGTAGTTGCCGAGGTGCAGGTCGCCGGAAGGCTGGACGCCGGAGAATACGCGCTGGGGGCCGGCGTAGGCGGCTGGTTTCGGGTCGGTCATGACGTGGGCTCGTTCAGGGGGTCGCGAACGGCCGCGGCGGCGCGCGGCGGCTGGATCAGTCGTTCGACAACCAACGCCATCGTTTGTCGCTGGGGCGCTCTCGAGCCATGGCCGGCGACTTAAGGGCAACGGCCGCACACGGCAAGCGCGGTCGCATTACAGGCGCCGACGCAAGGCTGACCGAACGTCCGCCACGGTGACGCCGCCCGAGACGAAGAGCAGCGCTGCGTAAGTCGGGGCCGAGAGCGCCGCGACGACGAGCACCGCGATCTCCTTGGCGCGCAGCGGCCCGAAGCGTACGTGCGCGATCGGCGTTTCGAGCAGCGCGCGCCAGTGGGAGGCGGCGGCCAGCGCAAGGCCCAGCGCGGCGCTGGCGGCGAGCACCCGCGCCAGGTGCGACCAGGCGGCGGCGCTCGGCGTGTAGATTCCCCGGCGGGCGAGAATCACCACCATCATGATCACGTTGAACCACCAGGCGGCGCTGGTCGCCGCGGCGATGCCGGCCACGCCGACGAAGTGGAACAGCGTCACGCCCAGCACG
>DATJRL010000181.1:0-2318 GCA_035504785.1 Caulobacteraceae bacterium | reverse complement strand
GGGCGTGTGCCGGGCTGGCCAGGGCGGCGGCGATGCGCCTGTCCAGCTCGTCGAGTTCTTCGCCGCCTCTCATGTGGCTGGGGTCCTGCTGGCGATCATCACCTTGTCGCCGGAGCGTGTGAAGGTGAGCTCGACGCGTTTGCCGTCGAGGGTGGCTGGCGCGCCGTCGTCTTCGAACAGCCACCACGCGCAGTCTGGTGATGGCCCGGGGCCGTCTTCCGCCTGCTTGACGGGGCGCAGTCCGCCTGGCCATTGCGGATTGCTGGCCATAACCTCGTGGGCGACCAGGACCCAGTAGCGGGCGCTCATTTCGCGGTCCTGCGTGGCGTCGTGCGCCGCGGTGCTGTCTTGGCTGGGGCTGCTGCATGCTCGGTCTTGACCGGGATCGTCTCCGATGGCGGCAGGATGGGCATGCTGGGTGGCGTGGTCATGTCGGCGGCGTGCTGGATGGCGGTGGCGGCGAGGTCGTCGAGCAGCTGCTGGGGTGGCTGGCCGCCGTTGTCGGTGAGGGTGCGCCAGTGGCGGCGGATGGTGGCGGTGTTGCGCTGGTCGAGCTGCTTACGGTCCATCGGAGGCCTCCACCCATTTCGGTGCGTCGTCGAGCGTGGCGAAGTGCAGGGTGAGCCTGTTGGGGCCGGGATAGTACGCGCGGCCGGGCTCGGCGGCCAGCATGTCCGCGACCTCGCGGGGTGTCTCGACGCCGGTGATCTTGTCGGAGTCGAACTCGATCACGTGTTCAGTTCCGGGTACGGGGATCCTGATCAGCGTCATTTCGGCGCCGTCCCGCTGCCGGTGGCGAGGCCCGTTTCTGACATGCCTTCGGCTTGGGCGGTGAACAGCTTGGCCCACGTCTTGGCGTCTTTGCCGGACAGGAGGACGGTGACGGTGGCTGAGGTGGTGCGGATGGTCATGGCGAGGCGTTCGCCTAGCGGGGCGGGGATCTTGGCGAAGAAGATGCGGGCGGGCTGTTCGCTGAGCAGGTTGTTGGCGAGGTCGATGGCGGGCTCGCCGTGGGGTGTGGTCATTTCGGTTTCTCCGGATCCTGGTTTTATGTCACTCGTCGCCGAACGCTGCGGCCTCGTTCAGCCGCCGCATCCGCGCGCCTTCCCGCACGGCCTGCTCGGCACCCTCCGAGGTGCCGAGCCCGGCTGCTTGCATCACCGCGTTCACGAATGCGCCGTCGGCGGCGTCCCGGGCGGCCTGGTCGCCGATCCGTGACCGCCGCTGCGCGTCGCGTGCCTTCAGCTCGCGCCGCAGGAGCGCCTCGAACGCTTCCGGCGTCATTGGGGGTTCTCCCGGAGATGCTTGCGGATCGCCATCGCCAGGTCGTGCGCCTCCTGCGCTGGCCGTTCGACCCACCGCGTGTACGGCGTCCATTCCGGATGATCGGGGTACGGCTGGTCGAGTGACGGCTTGACGGTGAGCGCGCTCTTGGCGCAGTTCCACAGCGCCTCGGCGGCCTGTTCGAGCAGCTCCCGGTCGCCAGCACGGGAGGGCGCGCCAGGCTCGGCGCGCCCTCCCGTCGTCGTCTCGCTCATCAGGCCGGCGTCTGCGCTTCGGCCGGCGGGTCCGCTGCCGGTGCCGCGGGTTCGGCCGGGTCGGCCGGGTCGGCGGCCGGCTGCGGGAATTCGGCGGCGATCTTGCTGATGAAGTCGGCGACGATGAGGCGGGCTCCTGGCGGGAGGGCGGCGGCTTCGGCGGCCTGGATGAGCGGGTCGTTCTCGACTTTCTCGGCGAGGGCGACGAGGCCGGGCATGTGCTGGTCGAGGACGGTGCGGATCTTGGCTTCGCCGTCTTCGAGGTCGGTCTTGAAGGCGGTGACGACGTCGGTGAGGGACACGGGTGCTCCTTGTGGTTGCTGGGGTGACGGGGTGGGCACGGCCAGGTTAACGCCGTGGTGGTGGAGGTGGCTGGTAGCGCGCCGCCAGTCGCGGACGAGCTCGCCGAAGATGGTTTCGGTCATCACGGCTTCCAGTTCTTCATCCAGCTGTCGGCGGCGGCGGCCTTGGCGACGTCGATCACCAGGCCGTGGTCCGTCGCCTTGACGCCCGGGAAGCGCCGCGAGTAGTCGGCGTTCAGCAGGTTGGCTTCCTGCGCGAGCGCGGTTTCCCATTCGGCTGCGGTGATCAGTCCTTTGGCGAGCAGCAGCCCGACGAGCGCGCTGGACTCGACGCGCAGCAGGATGGTCGCTTCGCGGTGGTCGCGCACGGCGTCGGATTCCGGGTCGCCCTTCGGCCGCGTGCCGAGCTGCCAGCCCGCGAACAGGCCGCGCCATTTGGCCACGCGGTTCAGCGCGTCTATGGCGCTCATCCGGACCA
>DATJRL010000180.1:0-21745 GCA_035504785.1 Caulobacteraceae bacterium | reverse complement strand
CGCCGACTACCTGGGCCTAACCATCGAGACAGTCTCGCGGACCCTCACACAGCTTCAGGGCCAACGGCTCATCGCGCTCACGAACTGCCGCAAGGTGCGGTTCCTCGATCGCGAAGCTCTCGAAGACCTCTGCCAATAAGGCGCCATCATGCACGCGCTCGCCAATCTATCCGTCAGTGAGATCGTGATCCTTTGGTTCATCGTCTTCGGGTTTTGCGCCTTTGGGATCACGCTGCTGGCCGTCTCGGTGTCCGCCGCGCTGAGCGCCGGCGGCGAGGAGGCCGCGCCCCCGAAGCGCGAAGTGACGCCGGCGCGCGCCATCGGCGCCGCGCCCGAGCGCAAGGAGCCCGAGCGCGAGGAGCCCGAGCGCGAGGAGCCCGAAACCTTGAGCCGGTGACAAAGGCCTGACGTCCACGAAGCCGGACGAGCACCGGCCAGGCCGATGCACCTCGCCTGGCGGCGGCACGTCCGGGGTGACGCGCTCTGGGCGGGTGGCGCGGGCAGTGCGGCGTGGTATCGCTGCGGCCAATTCGGTCCGGGGGAACCGCGAAGCTTATGGTCGACGTCGCCGCGCCGCAGGTCGCCACGCCTGTTCGACAGCCGCTGTTTTCGGACGGCTACAAGCGAGCCGTGCTGGCGACGCTGACCCTCTGCTACACCCTCAACTTCATCGACCGGACCATCATCGGCATCATCGGCCAGCCGATGAAGGAGTCGCTGGGCATGACCGACGCCCAGCTTGGCCTGCTCGGCGGACTGGGCTTCGCGCTGCTCTACACCTTGCTCGGCGTGCCGATCGCGCGGATCGCCGAGCGGGTCAGCCGCGTGAACGTGATGGCGGTCTGCATCACCGTCTGGTCCGGCTTCACGGCGCTCTGCGGCCTCGCTCCGAACTTCGCGGCGATGTTCGCCATGCGCATCGGCGTCGGCATCGGCGAGGCCGGCTGCTCGCCGCCCGCCCACTCGTTGATCTCCGACTACTACGAGCCGAAGCGCCGGGCCTCGGCGCTGTCGGTCTACGCGTTCGGCATCCCGCTCGGCGGGATGCTGGGCGCGGTGCTGGGCGGCCTGATCGCCCAGTATCTCAATTGGCGGATGGCCTTTTTCGTCGTGGGCCTGCCAGGGGTGCTGGTGGCGCTCGCGCTGAAGCTGATCGTGAAGGAGCCGCCGCGCGGCCACTCGGAAATCGAGGCGCGTCCGGCGCTGCCGGAGGACGTCACGCCCGAGGAAGCGCCGGCGCCGGCGCGCAGCTTCGTTCAGGAGATGAGGCACGAAGTCCGCGAGCTTGGCGCCGTCGCCTGGCGGATCTTCGGCACCTGGTCGTTCCTCAACATGGCGCTGGGCGTCACCCTGGCGTCGTTCGCCGGCTATGGCGCCGGCCAGTTCGCCTCGCCCTACTTCATCCGCGCCTTCGGCCTCGGGCTGGCGCTGGTCGGCGGCCTGTTCGGCGTCATCGGCGGCTTCTCGTCCGGCGCCGGAACCCTCGTCGGAGGCTTCGTGACCGACTGGCTCAGCAAGCGCAGCGCCGCCTGGTACGCGCTCGTGCCGGGGATCGGACTGATGCTGGCGGTTCCGATCTATCTGGTCGCCTACACGCGCCTCGATTGGCGGGTCGCCGCCTGGATCCTGCTGCTGCCCGGCATCTTCCAGTACACCTACCTCGGCCCGACGTTCGGGGTGATCCAGAACGCGGTGGACCAGCGCCGGCGCGCCACCGCCACGGCGGTGCTGTTCCTGTTCCTCAACCTGATCGCGCTCGGCGGCGGCCCGGCCTTCACCGGCTGGCTGATCGACCAGTTCGGCCAGTTCAACTTCACCCACGCCGGGTCGCATTCGATCATGAGCTCGCTCTCCCGCATCTTCCTGCACGGCGAGGCGGTCGGCGGTCAGTTCGCCGACCTTTGCCCGGGCGGCTTGCCGAGGAAGGGAGTCGCCACGACGCTGACCGCCGCCTGCAAGCCGACCTTGGTCCGCGCGACGCGGGAGGGGCTGATCGTGGTCTTCTTCTTCTACGCCTGGGGCGGCCTGCACTATTTCCTGGCGGCGCTGACCCTGGCGAAGGATTTGCGCAAGGCGGCCGCGGAACGCGGCGACGCCGTCGGCGCGCCGGCCCGGTGACGTCGAACGCCAGGTTGGCCGGGCGACGGCCCGAACGTCCAGCGAACCTTAAGCGTGGCGTAACCCGCGGCGAGGTAGATCACCGCAAGGGGTCAGACAACCCAGCCGATGCGAGCCAACTCCTCCGACGTGCGGCGCGTCCTGCAATGGCGCGCGATCACGGTGCCGACGCGCCTCGGTCAGGCGGCGCTGATCAGCCTGCTCGTCTATATCGCCACCGCCAGCTGGCTCGTCGCGCCCTGGAGCGCCGCAGTGGTCGCCACGGTGATCCTGGACGCCCAGCTCTGCCGCGCGGAACTGCGCCACGCGGACCCCAGGTTCACGCCAGTGATCTGCGCGGCGCTGGCCGCCTCGGCCATAGCTTACGCCTCGGTCTCGCTGATCCTGCTTGGCGCCGCCGGGCCGCTGGGCGTCGCGGAGGCCACGATCGTGCTGTGCGCCGTGATGCTCAACGCCGCGATGATGTCGCGCGGAGCGCAGCCGGCGTCCCTCATCCTGGCGACGCCTTCCACCCTGGCGCTGATGACGCTGCCTTGGCTGGCCAGGTTGTTCGGGCAGTCCCTCGCCTTGCACGAAACGGTGCCGCTGATGGTTGGCGGCCTCGCCTACACCGTATTCGTCGTGCGGATCGCCGGAGCGTTTCGCGTGGAGAGCGACGCGATGCAGTCGGTGCTGGCCGAGCGCGAAGCCGACATGCGGGCCACGGCTCATGCCCGCGACGTCGCCGAAGCCGCCAGCAAGGCCAAGAGCGAGTTCCTGGCGATGGTCAGCCACGAAATCCGCACCCCGCTGAACGGCGTGCTCGGCATGGCGCAGGCGATGGCGCGCGAGGATCTCAGCGACATCCAGCGCGAACGGCTGGCGGTGATCGGCCAGTCGGGCGAGACGCTGCTCGCGACGCTGAACGACATCCTCGACCTCTCCAAGATCGAGGCTGGCAAGCTGGAGCTGGAAAGCGCCGAGTTCGAGTTGAGCGCGCTGGTGCTGGGCTGCCACGCCACCTTCACCGCCGTCGCCCAGGCCAAGGGGCTGTCGTTCAATCTCGACGTCGCCGACGCCGCGCAAGGGCGCTATCGCGGCGATCCCACGCGGATCCGCCAGGTGCTGCACAACCTCGTCTCCAACGCGGTGAAGTTCACCGGCGAGGGTGAGGTCCGGGTCATGATCGAGCGAACCGCCGCCGGCGTTCGCATCGCCGTGCGCGACACCGGCGAGGGCATCGCGCCGGAACGCATCGAGCGGCTGTTCGAGAAGTTCGTGCAGGCCGATTCCTCGACCACGCGGCGGTTCGGCGGCACGGGCCTGGGTCTGGCCATCTGCGCCGAGCTCTGCAACGCCATGGGCGGGTCCATCGCCGTCGAGAGCACGCTGGGGTCCGGGAGCGTGTTCACCGTGGAGCTGCCGCTGACCTGGATCGGCGGGCCATCGGAGGCGGGCGAGCTGGATGAGGACGCGGCCGCCATGGCGCTGGGCGGAGAACGGCCGCTGCGGGTGCTGGCGGCGGAGGACAACCCCGTGAACCAGCTGGTGCTGAAGACGGTCCTCGCCCAGCTCGGTCTCTGGCCCACCCTGGTCGGCGACGGCGCGGCGGCGCTGGCGGCTTGGGAAAGCGATCGTTGGGACGTCATCCTGATGGACGTGCAGATGCCGATTATGGACGGACCGACCGCGGTGCGTGAGATCCGGGCGCGGGAGCGGGCGCTGGGCCTGCCCCGCACCCCAATCCTGGCCCTCACGGCCAACGCCATGACCCACCAGACGTCCGCCTACCGCGACGCCGGCATGGACGGCGTGGTTTCCAAGCCGATCAACATCTCCGAGCTGTTCGCCGCCATCGCCGCCGCCATCGATCCGCCGGCGGAGGACGAGGCCGGCGCGTCCGCTTCGGCTTGAGCGCCGGCGAAGCGCGCCGCTGCATGACGCATTTGTAAGCTTCGGACCGGCTCTCCGCCAAAAAATCGCCCACAAAATCATTCTGTTAGGCGACCTTCCTTTCAAGGAGGTTCGTCATGCACAAGACCAAGACCTGGCTTCTGGCGGGTTTGGCGGGCGCGGCGATCGTCGGCTTGGCCGGCATGGCCGCGGCCCAGGATCCGCTGCACACCCTTCGCGTCGCGCTGCCCGACGGCGGCGTCGCAGTGATCCGCTACGCCGGCGCGACGCCGCCTCGGGTGAGCTTCTCTCGCGCTCCGATTCAGACATCCGTCTGGGCGCCGGCCTGGTTTGGCTGGGACGCCGACGCCTTCACCTCGCTCGATCGTGCGGCGGCGGAAATGAACCGCGAGGCGGCGCTGATGTTGCGCCAAGCCGAGGCGGCGCCAGCCATCGCCAGCCTGCGCCAAGTCGACGTCGGCGCGCCGCCGCCAGGCGTCGAAAGCTATTCGCTCGTCTCCACGGCCTCGGGGGCGGCCGTCTGCGGCAAGAGCGTCGAGATCACCTCCAACGGCGCCGGCAAAGCCCCGCGCGTCGTGACCCGCACCTGGGGCGACTGCTCCGGCGCGGGCCCGGCGTCGCCCGGTGCGGACACGGTGCAAACCGCGCCCGTTCCCGGGGCGGGGCTCGGCGGAGTCGCGGTCTATCGAACCGCCTATCCCGGCAACGGCTGAGCCATAGACGCGACAGCGGAAGCTTTCCCCGCTCGGCCGCTCGGACTATCTAGCGGCCATGATCCCCCGCTACACGCGCCCCGAAGCCGCCGCGATCTGGTCGCCCCAGACGCGGTTCAAGATCATGTTCGAGATCGAGGCGCACGCCGCCGACGCGATGGCGGAGTTGGGCGTGATCCCCAAGGCCGCAGCGGAGCGGATCTGGGAAAAGGGCCGCGACGCGGTGTGGGACGTCGATCGCATCGACGAGATCGAGCGCGAGGTGAAGCATGACGTCATCGCCTTCACCACGCACGTCTCGGAGATCGTGGGGCTCGAGGCGCGCTTCCTGCACCAGGGACTGACCTCGTCCGACGTCAACGACACGGCGCTCGCCGTGCAGCTCTGCCGCGCCACCGACCTGCTGCTCGAAGACGTCGACCTGGTGCTGGCGGCGCTGAAGAAGCGTGCGTTCGAGTATCGCTTGACACCCTGCGTCGGCCGCAGCCACGGCATCCACGCCGAGCCCACCACCTTCGGCCTCAAGCTCGCCGGCCACTACGCCGAGTTCGTCCGCGCTCGCGAGCGGCTGGCGATGGCCCGCTTCGAGATCGCCACCTGCGCCATCTCCGGTCCGGTCGGAACCTTCGCGAGCGTCGACCCGCGGGTGGAGGCGCATGTCGCCGCCAAGCTCGGCCTCGCGGTCGAGCCGATCTCCACGCAGGTCATCCCGCGCGACCGCCATGCGGCCTATTTCGCCGCGCTCGCCGTCGTCGCCTCCTCCATGGAGCGTCTGGCCACCGAGATCCGCCACCTGCAGCGCACTGAGGTGCTGGAGGCCGAGGAGTTCTTCGACGAGGGCCAGAAGGGGTCCTCGTCGATGCCGCACAAGCGCAACCCCATCCTCACCGAGAACCTTACGGGCCTCGCCCGGCTGGTGCGTTCGGCGGTGATCCCGGCGCTGGAGGACGTAACGCTCTGGCATGAGCGCGACATCAGCCACTCGTCGGTGGAGCGCGCCATCGCGCCGGACACCACCGTGCACCTCGACTTCGGCCTGCGGCGCCTGGCCGGCGTGGTCGAGCGGCTGATCGTCTATCCGCAGAACATGGCCCGGAACCTCGACCGGCTGGGCGGCCTCGTGCACTCGCAGCGGGTGCTGCTGGCGCTGACCCAGAAGGGGCTCTCGAAGGAGGCGGCCTACGCCGCCGTGCAGCGCAACGCCATGAAGGTCTGGCGCGACGGCGGCGCCTTCATCGATCGCCTGAAGGCCGACACCGAGGTGCGCGGGCGCCTCTCCGACGCCGAACTCGCCGAACTCTTCGACCCCGCCTGGCACTTCGCCTACGTGGACACGATCTTCGAGCGGGTGTTCGGCAAGGACGCCGTACAGGCCAAGGCGGCGGCCGAGTAGTTGTTGACAGCAACCACCGCGTGAAATCACCTGCCGGGATCGGTGGGGATTGGTGGAATGTCGCTGGATCGTCGAAGCCTGCTCGGCGCCATACCCGCCGGGTTCCTGGGAGATCTGTTCAGGGCGCCGGTGGTCGGCAAGCCGGCGCCGCCTTTCACCTTGCGAACGTTCGACGGCCGCAAGTTCGCCCTGGCCGACCTCACCGGGAAGGTCGTGCTGCTGAACTACTGGGCGATCTGGTGCACGCCGTGCCGGATCGAACTTCCGATGTTCAACGTCTACGTCCAGACTCACCGTCACCCGGACCTGATGGTCTTCGCCGTCGACACCGACGACGACCTGCCGGAGTCGAAGCTCAAGCAGCTGTCCGGGATGGTCGCCTTTCCGCTCGTCAGGTCGCTCGCCGGCCCCTACGGCGCGATCCACAACGAGTTGCCGTCGAACTACGTCATCGATCGCGCCGGGATTCTACGCTACGCGCAAGGAGGCGCGTTCACGGAAGACGCGCTCGACGCCATGGTCACGCCGCTTCTGGCTGAGCCAGCGCCAACCCGGCCCGTTTCGACCTGACGGCCGCTTGACCCGCGAGGCGCCGCGGCTCGAAGGTGTCGACGCAAAGCCGGAGCCAGACCATGCCCACGCTGCAGCACGCGCCCGCCGGCGCCGCGCCGGAGACGATCGCCGCCCTCCTCGACAGCGACGGCGCGCTGATTCTCGATGACGTGCTGACGCCAGCCGAGGCGGATCGGGTCGATAGGGAAATCGCGCCCTACGTCGAGGCCACCGCCAACGGTCGTGACAGCTTCACGGGCCATCAGACCACCCGCACCGGCGCCCTCGTCGCCCGCTCGCCGGCCTGCCGCGACCTCGTCATGCACCCGACGATCCTGGCGGCGTGCGATGTGTTCCTGAAGCGCGCCTGCGACCGCTATCAGCTGCACCTGACCCAGGCGATCCGCATTCGCCCGGGCCAGCCGAAGCAGGCGCTGCACCGCGACCGGCTGGCGTGGGGCGGCTTCCTGCCGGCCAGCATCGAGCCGCAGCTGAACACCATCTGGGCGATGACCGACTTCACCGAGGAGAACGGCGCCACCCAGGTCGTGCCCGGCAGCCCGAGTTGGCCCGACAAGCGCCGGGCCGAGCCGCACGAGGTGGGCTATGCGGAGATGAGCCGCGGCTCCGTGCTGGTCTATTCCGGCTCGGTGATCCACGCCGGCGGCGAGAACCGCTCGAACGGCGACCGCACCGGCATCAACATCACCTACTGCCTCGGCTGGCTGCGGCAGGAAGAGAACCAGTACCTCTCCTGCCCGCCGTCAATCGCCCGCACGCTCGAATCCGACCTTCAGGCCCTGCTCGGCTATGCGATGGGCAGCTATGCGCTGGGCTACTTCTCGCCGCCGCTGCCCGCCGGCGAGGGACCGGAAGGCGTACCGCCGCAGTTCGCGCTGGGCGCGAACATCCCGAGCGGCTGGGGCGAGGACATGCTGGCCGTGATCTCCGAGAGGATTCGGGCGCGGCAGAGCGCCTGAACGGCTACTCGCCCGCCTTCACCTGTTCGCGGGCTATGGCGAAGAATTCCTGCGCCTTGGAGCGGACCTCGCCCTCGCGCACTTCGAGGCCGGCGCCGGAAAGGTCCTGAATCACCTTGCGCAGCACGTCGTCCTCACCGCCGGCGCCCAGTTCGGCGCGCACCACCGCCCGGACGTAGTCCTCGACGTTTTCCAGGCCCATCTTCTTGGCCGCCCACTCGCCGAGCATGCGAGTACCCCGGGACAGGGCCCGAAACTCCAGTTCCTGGTCGGCGGCGAACTTCTTCTCGAAGCCTTTTTCGCGATCCTCGAGGGTCGTCATCTCAACTCCACAGCGCCGACGGGCTCTCGGTCATATCCCGCGCCGTCAGACCCGGCAATCGGAACCGGCGCGGCGTCAGGCGATATCGTGAAACCGCGTGTAGTCGATCACGGGCAGCCCGGTCTCGTCGCGGCTGAAAATATCGACGAACTTGCCGCCCCAGACGACCTCGCCTGGTCGATAGGACGCCCGGGCGTGAATCGTCTGGGCGAAGGTCTCGTCCAAGCCCTTGACGACCACCAGGATCTCGGCGCGGCGGGCGTCAAGGCTCGCGGTCGTCTCGCCGAGCAGCGGGCTCGACTCGTCGATCTGGTGCATGATGGTCCAGGTCAGGATGAAGACCGGCGAGCGGGTCCTGACCGTCGAGAGCGTCTCGAACCGGCGATAGGTGTCGCCTTCCTGCGTCACCGCGTCACGCACCAGGGTGAGGGTGACCTCGGCCTCGACGATGCGGTTACGGCGGCGGTTGGCCGAGCGCAGCATCAGCGTCGGCACGCCATCCAGCGGGGTGACCACCGCGCGGTCGGAGAACACCACGCGCGCGGTCGGCCGCGAGATGCGGGCGAAGAGCAGGCCGGTGGCGATGGCCAGGTTGAACAGGCCGACGAACATCTCGACCGTGACGACGACATGGGCCGCGAAGGTCTGGGGCGCCGACACGCCGTAGCCCACCGTGGACAGGGTCTCGGCCGAGAAGAAGAACGCGCCGGCGAAGTCGCCGCGCCCGATGCCGGAGACGCCGCCGACCGCCAGGTAGGCGACGGCGAAGATCGCATTCACGGCGATGTAGCCGCTCGCCATGACGGCGAAGAACCGCCAGAGCGGCATGGTCAGCAGAAAGTGGTAGGCGTCGCGCCAGCCGTCGTCCGCCTGGCCAATGTACCGCACCTGCGGCCGACCGCTGTCGCCCATGCTCGGATATCGGACCTGAAGTTCGTTCAGGTCGGGCAGTCTGGTCTTGCCCGCGTCGTCCATGCCCTCTCTCTTCGCCCAAAATGTCGGCGTTGGCGAGCGAGCGGCGCCGCGCCGCTACGCGCCGTTTGCGGGCGGGGCGCAATTCCGATAGGCTCGCGCGGCCTTGAAGCGAGATGCGACTTGAGCGAGTCGGAGACCGCGCGCCGGATAATGTCTATCCGAGCGCGCTTTCTTTTCCGGCTCGCCTCGCCACGCTGGAGGAAGGCTTGAGCACCATGACCCGCCGCAAGAAGATCTACGAGGGCAAGGCCAAGATCCTCTACGAAGGCCCCGAGCCCGGCACCCTGATCCAGTACTTCAAGGACGACACCACCGCCTTCGACGCTCAGAAGAAGGCCGTGCTGGAAGGCAAGGGCGTCATCAACAACCGCATCAGCGAGTATGTGATGACGCGCCTGAACACGATCGGCGTGCAGAACCACTTCATCAAGCGGCTGAACCTGCGCGAACAGCTGATCAAGGAAGTCGAGATCATCCCGCTGGAGGTGGTCTGCCGCAACATCGCGGCGGGCTCGCTGTCGCAGCGCTTCGGCCTTCCGGAGGGCCAGCCGCTGCCGCGCTCGATCATCGAGTTCTATCTGAAGGACGACAAGCTGCACGACCCGATGGTGGCCGAGGAGCACATCACCGCCTTCAACTGGGCCTCGACCCAGGAGATCGACGACATCATGGCCCTGACGCTGAGGGTGAACGATTACCTGTGCGGCATGTTCGGCGCGGTCGGCATCACCCTCGTCGACTTCAAGATCGAGTTCGGCCGGATCTGGGAAGGCGACTTCTCGCGCATCATCCTGGCCGACGAGATCAGCCCGGACTCCTGCCGGCTGTGGGACTCGGCCACCAACGAGAAGCTCGACAAGGACCGCTTCCGCCGCGACCTCGGCAACGTCATCGAGAGCTACACCGAGGTGGCCCGCCGGCTCGGCATCATGAAGGAGATGCCGACGGTGATTCAGGGAGGGATTCACTAGTGGAAACCCTCCCCCTTGAGGGGAGGGTGGCGTCCGCGGGACCCCGGTTTGGGGTTTCGCGCCGCCATCCCGCCGTCGCCGGCAGCCCCCCACCCGCGACCCCTCCCCTCGAGAGGGAGGGGAGATGAAGGCCACGGTGCACGTGTTTCTCAAGCCCGGCGTCCTCGACGTGCAGGGCAAGGCGGTGGAGAACGCCCTGCATGGGCTGGGCTGGCCGGGGGTCGCCAACGTGCGCGTCGGCCGCGTGCTGGAGTTCGACCTGCCGCCGGGGTCCGGCGAGGCGGAAGTGACGGCGATGTGCGAGCGCCTGCTCGCCAACACCGTGATCGAAAGCTACCGGGTGGAGGTGGCGTGAAGGCCGCCGTCATCGTCTTCCCCGGCTCCAACTGCGACCGCGACTGCAAGACCGCGCTGGAGCGCGCCGCCGGCGCCGAGGTGGAGATGGTCTGGCATGGGGAGAGCTTCCTTCCGTCCGGCCTCGACCTCATCGTGCTGCCCGGCGGTTTCGCCTACGGCGACTACCTGCGCTGCGGGGCCATGGCGGCGCTATCGCCGGTGATGGCCGAGGTGCGGGCCGCGGCGGACCGCGGCGTCGCCGTCCTCGGCATCTGCAACGGCTTCCAGGTGCTCTGCGAAGCCCGCATGCTGCCGGGCGCGCTGCTGCGCAACGCCGGCCTCAAGTACGTCTGCACGCCGGTCGCCCTCGAGGTGGTCAACGCCCAGACCCGCTTCACCGCCGGCTTCCGCGGCAAGCGCGAAGTGACCCTGACGGTGGGCAACGGCGAGGGGAACTATTTCGCCGACGAGCCGACGCTCGACCGGCTCGAGGGCGAGGGCCAGGTCGTGTTCCGCTACAAGCACAACCCCAACGGCTCGGCCCGCGACATCGCCGGCATCGTCAACGCCGCCGGCAACGTGCTCGGCATGATGCCCCACCCCGACCGCGCCTTCGAAGCCGAACTCGGCTCGGCCGACGGCGCCCTGCTCTTCCAGAGCGTGCTGGCGAGCGCTTAGTTCACGTCATGGCCGGGCTCGTCCCGGCCACCTATGAACTTTGATGTCTCAGAAGTCTCAAGGAAGCCCACGTTCATGGGATACTGGCATTCCGCGCTGCGCGCTTCAGCCGGTATTGACGTGATTGTTGATCCAAACAGGGCGCATCAGAACGGTCGCTCGACATCTATCGCCGGCCGTAACAAACCCCGCTAGAAGCGCCGCCATGGAGACCCCTTTCCACTTGGCCGCCACCGCGGAGGAATTCGGGCTGAAGCCCGAGGAATACCACCTGATCGTCCAGCGGCTGAACCGCGAGCCCAACCACCTGGAGCTCGGGATCTTCTCGGTGATGTGGTCGGAGCACTGCTCCTACAAGAGCAGCCGCGTTCATCTGGGCAAATTCCCCACCACGGGCGAGCGGGTGATCCAGGGGCCGGGCGAGAACGCCGGCGTGGTCGATATCGGCGACGGCCAGGCGGCGATCTTCAAGATGGAGAGCCACAACCACCCCTCGTTCATCGAGCCCTACCAGGGCGCGGCGACCGGGGTCGGCGGGATCATGCGCGACGTCTTCACCATGGGCGCGCGGCCGATCGCGCTGCTGAACGCCTTGCGCTTCGGCGATCCCTCGCATCCGAAGACCCGGCGGCTGCTCTCCGGCGTGGTGGCCGGGATCGGCGGCTACGGCAATTGCGTCGGCGTGCCCACCGTGGCCGGCGAGACCAACTTCCACCGCGGCTATGACGGCAACATCCTGGTCAACGCCATGTGCGTCGGCCTCGCCGACACCGACAAGATTTTCTACTCCGCCGCGCCCGGCGTCGGCCTGCCGGTGGTCTATTTCGGCTCCAAGACCGGCCGCGACGGCATCCACGGCGCCACCATGGCCTCGGCCGAGTTCGGCGAGGACTCCGATGAGAAACGGCCGACGGTGCAGGTGGGCGATCCGTTCGCGGAGAAACTGCTGATCGAGGCGACGCTGGAGCTGATGGCCACCGGCGCGGTCGCGGCGATCCAGGACATGGGCGCGGCCGGCCTCACCTCGTCGTCGGTGGAGATGGCCGGCAAGGGCGGCGTCGGCGTCGAGCTCGATCTCGATCTCGTGCCCCAGCGCGAAGAGGGCATGAGCGCCTACGAGATGATGCTCTCCGAGAGCCAGGAGCGGATGCTGGCGATCGTCAAGGAAGGCCGCGAGGACGACGCGCGCTTCGTCTTCGCCAAGTGGGGCCTGGACGCCGCCGTGATCGGACGCACCACCGACACCGGCCGCCTGGTGCTGCTGCATGGCGGCGACGTGGTCTGCGACATTCCGCTGGCGCCGCTGACCGAGGACGCGCCGCTCTACCACCGCCCCTGGGTCGAGCCGCACGTCGAGCCGCACATCGATCCGGCGCACATCCCCGCCCCGGCCGACTGGGACGCCGCGGTGCTGACGCTGGTGGCGGCGCCCGACGTCGCCTCCAAGCGGTGGATCTGGGAGCAGTACGACCGCCACGTGATGGCCGACACCTTGGAGGACTCCGCTACCGGGGCGGATGCCGGGATCGTGCGGGTGCACGGCACGAAGAAGGCGCTGGCGGTGACCAGCGACTGCACGCCGCGCTACGTGGCGGCCAACCCCTTCGAGGGCGGCAAGCAGGCGGTGGCGGAAGCCTGGCGCAACCTGACCGCCGTGGGCGCCGATCCGATCGCCATCACCGACAACCTCAACTTCGGCAACCCCGAGAGGCCGGAGATCATGGGTCAGATCGCCCGCGCCATCGACGGCATGGCCGAGGCCTGCCGGCTGCTCGATTTCCCGGTCGTGAGCGGGAACGTCAGCCTCTACAACGAGACCGGCGGGGTCGCGATCCCGCCGACGCCGACCGTCGGCGCGGTGGGCCTGATCCCGGACTACGCGCGGCGCGCCGACTACGCCTCGCTGCGGCCCGGCGACGTGCTGCTGGTGGTGGGGACCAGCCACGGCGAGCTGGGCTCGAGCCTCTACCTGCGCGAGCTGTTCGGCCGCGAGGAAGGCGCGCCGCCGCCGGTGGACCTCGAGTTCGAGCGGCGCAACGGCGATTTCGTCCGCGAGTTGATCCGCGAGGGCCGGCTCTCGGCGGTGCACGACCTTTCCGACGGCGGGCTTGTCGTCGGCGCGGCGGAGATGGCGATGGCGTCGAACGTCGGGATCGAGCTGACGCCCACCAGCCTCAAGCACGCCCACGCCTTCCTGTTCGGCGAGGACCAGGGCCGCTACCTGATCGCCACCGCCGATCCCGATCCCATCGTCGCCGAAGCGCTCGCGGCCGGCCTCAACATCGCCCTCGCCGGCCAAGCCGGCGGCCACGACTTCGCCTGCCACGACCTGTTTCGGATCAGCCTCGAGCGCCTGCGCGCGGCGAACGAAGGGTGGTTGCCGGAGTATGTCGGGGCGGGCTAACGATCCCCGTCGCGGACCCAGTGGGCCTCGGCGAGGGGCTTTTCGGCCCAGGCTTCGCTGGCGCGGGCGGCGTTGCGCAGGGCCTCCTTGGAGTCGGTGGTGCAGTCGGTGTTGTTGTCCTGCATGGTCAAGCCAGGAAGCGGGTGCTCGGCGCCCGAGAGACCGAGGTCGTCCTTGCTCTGCCTGGCCGGCGGCGGACCACAGTACACCGGCCAATAGTCGAAGGCGGTGATGCGGCCCTGGGCGTCGTGCCTGGTCGGGCGCACCGCGGCGTAGCTCCACGGCTTGGCCTGCGGCGCGGTCGCGGACGCCGCGGCGCTGGCCGTGGCGCCGCCGCTCGCGCTGGCCGACGTTCCGGCGCCGAGATCGAGGCTGATCTGCAACTGCAGCACCCGCGGGTCGCCGCCGGCCAGGATCACCGGCGTATGCTCGAGTTCGCCCTTCAGCGCATTGGCCTTCGGACCGGCGATGTCGTTCGCCCCGACCAGCCCGCCGCCCGCGCAGCTCGGCCAGTCGAGGAACGGTCGGCTCTGGTCGACCTTGCAGCCCGGCTCGTGGGCGAACACCCAGACCCCGGGCCGCAGCACCGGCGCTCCGGCAGCGTCCTCGGCGGTGAACAGAGGCGTCTTGGTGAGAACGACGTTGCAGGCCGAGAGGGCGATGAGGCTGACGAGCGCGAGGGCGATTCGCATCCGCGATCACCCGTCAGGGCGCTCCGGGCGCGATCCAGGCCGCTTCGGTGAGGCCCGCGCGGTCGGCCAGCGCCGCCGCGGCGGCTTCACGGACGACCTCCAGGCTTTCGCCGTCGCAACCGTTGCGGCTCGGAGTGATGGCGAGGGCGCCGTGCTGGGCCTTCCCGCAGGCCACCGCCGCACCCGTGACCGCGATCACCTGGCCCTGGTTGTCGGTGGCGAGGTCGGTGAGGGCGAGGAAGAGGTAACCGTCCTTCTGGGTGCCGACTTGCGCGATCACCGGCATCCCAGGGTCGATGCTGACGTCTGCGGCGAAGCTGACGTCGCCGGCGCCGTGCTGTCCGCGAGGGGTCGAGTTGATCACGGTCGCCTTGTCGTGGCTGATCCACACCGGTGAAGCACACGCGGGCCAAAGACGGAAGTCGGCGTCGCTCGGCTTCGGACACCCGGGATCGAGGATCGCCCAAAGGCCTTGCGCCAGCTTCGGTGGCGGCGCGGGCGGGGCGGCGGGCGCGGGCGGCGGCGTCACCTTGGCCATGCGCGTGTGGAAGACGCCGCACCCGGCGAGACTCAGCAACATTGCGGCAATCAGGAATCGGCGCGGCAAGCCACCCTCCAGTCAACGCAACATATCGCGCGTCGCGGCTTCGTGCAGCACAAATGAGGGTTATCCACGTTTTCAACATATCCACAAATCGCCGCAGGCTCATCTCGGCCGGCAAACCTTTCTTGAGAGTTTTCGTTCATGACTTGTCACCGAGGGAGCACCAGTGATGCCAATGGCCGCGGCCGATCTCGAGGCCGAACTTCGCGACGCGTTTCCAGACGCCGAGATCGTCATCGAGGACCTCGCCGGCGACGGCGACCACTATCGGGCCCGGATCACGTCGAATGCGTTCGTCGGCATGCCGCGGGTGCGCCAGCACCAGCTGGTCTACGCCGCCTTGAAGGGCAAGGTCGGGGGTGAACTGCACGCCCTGGCGTTGGAAACCACCTCTCCGGCAGGAAGCTGACATGCGCTATCGCCCCTTCGCGCGAACCGGCACGGCCGTTTCGTCGATCTCGGTCGCCCTCGACGGCGCCGAGGACGAACTGAGCGCCGGCGACTGGCGCGACCTGATGCACGCTTCGTTCGAAGAGGGCGTCAACACCTTCGAGATCATCCGCCCGAACCCGGCCCTGCTGACCGGCTTCGCCGAAGGCGCCGCCGCCGTGCAGCGGCAATTGATCTTCGTCATGCTCCGCATCGCCGCCGACGCCGACCCGCGCGAGACGCCCGACTGGATCTACGATGTGCTGAACCAGGTCGGTCTGGACCGGTTCAACATGCTTTCGCTCGAGCTCGGCGATCTGCCGCCGGGCGAGGTCGCGTCGCCCATCCTGCTGTCGGCGATGCGGCGGGCCAAGGAGTCGGGTCAGACGGACCGGCTGGCCGTGGTCGGCGCCGGCGAAGCGCTCGACGCGCCGGTGCGCTCGGGCCTGTTCGAGGCTCTCATCACGCCTTTCAATCTGCTAAGCGGCTGGAGCGAGCGACACCTGATCCGCAGCGCCCTGGAGCGCCACATGGGCGTTATCGGCTTCGACCACTGCCCGGCCGCGCTGGGCGGGCTGATCGAGGACGCCTTCGAAGCCGCCAAAAGCCCCAATTTCTTCAAGCGCACGCGCGCGCTCGCCGGCGTCGGAACCTACGCCTTCCTGAAGCGCACCGCCGGATGGAGCGTCGACCAGCTTTGCCTGGGCTATGCGCTGACCGAGCCGGCGGTGGCCAGCGTGCAGGTGAGACCGATGGATCGCGAGCACCTCGCAACGCTCGCCGAGGCCGCCGACCGCGACCTTCCGGCCGCGGTGACCGCCCAGATCGAGATGGCGCGCTTCTCCGGCGAGGGGACGGGCGGGTCAGACCGCCGCGGCGCGCGCCGCAGCGCTTGACCGTCGAGGGCCGGGCGCCTAGCTCTTAGGCCTGGGCCACTCCTCCTCATCCGCCCCGAAAGGCTTCCGCCCGTGAGCGACATCGCCGAGACCGACGCCATCCACGATTTTATCGCCAAGGCCATAGCCGACCATCCGGTGGTGCTGTTCATGAAGGGCGTGCCGGATCAGCCGCAGTGCGGCTTCTCGGCCATCTGCGTGCAGATCCTGGATCATGTCGGCGTGGACTTCGTTGGGGTCAACGTGCTGCAGTCGGACGACCTGCGGCAGGGCATCAAGACCTTCTCCGACTGGCCCACCATCCCGCAGCTGTACGTGAAGGGCGAGTTCGTCGGGGGTTCGGACATCGTGCGCGAGATGTTCCAGGCCGGCGAGCTCAAGCCGTTCCTGGTCGACAAAGGCGTGCTGGCCGCCGCCTGAGCCGGAGCGGGCTTGGGCGAAGCAAAGACTTTCTTAGCGCGAGCTGACCGATAACGGGCGCCTGATCTCGGGCGCGATCCGCCCGGCTGGACCTGCCGCGCATGCGCCCCATGGCGGGCATCCCGAGCGACACTCTGCAGCGCCTCGTCCTGGCGGCGGCGGCGTTCGTGGTCGGCTTCGGCTTGTCGGCCTGGCGGACCGGACACGGCGCGCCGGACTTCTACGTTTTCTGGACCGCGGCGCAGCATTGGCGCACGCCCTACGATCCGACCATCATCAGCCAGCTGGAGGCGCAACTTCACCTGAAGGGCGTCTGGCCCTTCGCGTACCCGCCGACGTTCCTGCTGTTCGCCTGGCCATTCGCCCAGGCGCCGCTCGCCCTCGCCTACCCGCTGTGGACGGGGCTGGAAGCGGCGCTGTTTCTCTATGCGGCGGCCCACTACGTCCGGCCGGTCTGGGCGACGGCGCTGCTGGCCCTGACACCGGTGGTGTTCTTCGCCGCCATGCTCGGCCAGACCTCGCTGCTGGTCGGGGCGGCGATGCTGGGCGCTTGGCGGATGCGCGACGCGCGGCCGGCGCTGGCCGGGGCGCTGCTGGGCGCCGCGGCGTGCATCAAGCCCCAGGCGCTGATCCTGGCGCCGGTGGTGTTCTGGGGACGCTGGCGGCTGCTCGGCTGGTTGCTGGCGGCCGGCGTGGCGCTGGCGCTGGCGAGCCTCGGCTTCGGCTGGCGACGCTGGCTGGAATGGCCGCACGCCCTGGCCGCCTTCCGCGACCTCGCGCCAGCGACAGACCGCATCAACCCCTCGGCGTTGCTGCCTGGCGTCTGGTGGGCCGCGCTGATGGGCGGGCTCGGGCTTTGGCTGGCCTTGACCTCCCGCGACCTCGTTGGCCTCGTCTGCGGCGCGCTTTGCCTGACGCCGTACGCGCACGCCTATGACCTGGCGGCGCTGACGCCCCTGGCGGCGAGCTGGATGATCGACTGGAAGCGCGCCGGCTGGGGTCGGGCGCTGGCCGGCGCCGCGCTGCTCGGCGGGCTGGTCGCGACGCCGCTCGCCGCGCTGGGGTTCTGCCTGTGGATGGCGTTGCTGCGCGCTCCGATCCCGCTCAAACGCCTCGCGCTCCCACGCCTGGCCGGCGCCCGGCGCGCCGAACGGAGCGCCGGATGATCCCCTCGCGCCTGGACGGCCGCGGCATGCGCGTCGCCATCGCGGCGCTGGCCTTCGTCGTATGGGCCGGATTCACCGCGACCCATGCGCCGCAGAAGGCCGCGGACTTCGACGTGTTCTGGACCGCCGGCCGGCATGCCGCCGCGCCCTACGATCCGGCGATCATCGCCGCGCTGCGGGCCCGGTTCCACGTCGGCGGCCAGATCCCGTTCGCCTATCCGCCGACGTTCCTGCTGTTCGTCTGGCCGTTCGCTCAGCTTCCGCTCGCCCTCGCCTACCCGCTCTGGACCGGGCTCTCGGCGGCGCTGTTCTTTTACGCCGCGGCCCACCTCGTCCGGCCAGCCTGGCTGACCCTCGGCCTCTTCATCGCCCCCCCAGTGGTGCTGGCGATCGCGCCGGGGCAGACCTCGCTGATCGTCGGCGCCGCGATGATCGGCGGCTGGCTGACGCTGAAGGACCGCCCGGCGCTGGCGGGGGCGCTCTTCGCCGTCGCGGCCTGCATCAAGCCGCAAGCGATGCTGCTCGCGCCGATCGTGCTCTGGGGGCACTGGCGGGCGATGCGCTGGGCCGCGGCGGCCGGGTTCGGGCTGGTGCTGGCGAGCTTGGTCTTCGGGCCGGACCTCTGGCGGCAATGGCCGAAGGCGCTGGCGAGCTTCGGCCACGTCGCCACGCTGACCGACCGGGTCAATCCCTCGGCGTCGATGGCCGGCCCGTGGCTCGCGGCCCCGCTGGCGATGTTGGGGGCCTGGCTGGCGTGGCGCTGGCGGGACCTCACCGGACTGATCGCCGGCGGTCTCTGTCTGACCCCCTACGCCCACCAGTACGACCTGGCGCCCCTGGCTCCGATCGCCCTGAGCTGGCTCGCCGACTATAGACGCCAGGGCTACGGCCGGGCCGCCGCCGGCGCGGCGCTGCTGGCGGGCCTGGTGGCGACGCCGCTGGCGGGGCTGCTGTTCGTGCTGGGACTGGCCGGGATGCGGCTCTGGCCCCAGCCCCGGCCGAGCGGACTTGCTTGGCGAGACGCCGCGCCGCTTCCCTCGGACAGCTCAATCAGAGGCGATGGCCGAGAAGCTGGACGAACGCCAGCGCCAGTTCGGCCAGGATGAGCACCACGATTATCAGCTCGAGCCGGAGCGAGCGGTCGGCGTCCATCAGCTCCACCAGCGCCGACGCGGACGCGGAAATGAAGTCCAGTTTACGGTCCAGCGTCTCGGCGCGTTCGATCAGCTCGTACTCGTCCTCGAGCCGACCGTAGAGGCGCTCGAGGTCGGGGCGATCCCAAAGGATGTCCGGCTTTTCGCGCACGGCGACCCGGCCGGAGACCCTGTGCTGCACGAGGAGCGCGCGCCCGATCATCCGGAGCACGGCGGTCCGCCCACCTGGGGAGCGACCTCTCGAAGCCAGGGCCGCCGCGAACGGCTCGATCGCGTCGAACACCGCCTCGACCTGTCGCTCGCCCCTCGCCAAGGCCACGCTCTTGGCCAAGGCGTCCGCCACGATCAGCAGATGCTCCGGGGTCGCCGCGCGCAGCTGGATGGCGCCGCTCGTGGTGATCTGCTCCTCCTCATTGGGCCGGATGAGGATTTGGGCGGTTTCGTCATCCAGGACCTGCTCCGGCCCTATGATGCGCGGCGCGAGACCCTTCAGCGCCGCGGCTTCCAGCGTGTCGTCGAGGCCGAACAGCACCGCCACCCCATAGCGGAACAACACCACCACGCCGTGGTCGCCGACCCGGTAGGAAAGCGGCGCGGTCGTGATCGCGCCGTCGGTTTCGACCACGGATCGGCTGAGCCGCTCCCCGAGAAGCACGGCGTGGGCGCGCAGCGTTGGCGCCGAAAGGTAGTCGTCCGCCGCTCGTCGTTGCATGGCTCGCTTTCGACCAGACTGCGCTCGAGCGCGCAACGTCGCGGACGAAATCGCGGCCGGCCGCCGCACGCATCGGCCGCCGGATTAGCTGCGAGCGTCCTTCGCGGCGTCCTGCCCGGCCGTCGAAATCTCGATCCACTTCGGATCGGTCGTCACCTCGGTGGCGTATTGGTCGTGCCAGCGCCACCATTGGTAGGGCGGAGACTGGGGGTAGCCCTGGGGCGAGTCTTCCCAGGTTTCCTGGCGACCGAGGGGCGTCGCGTCGAGATAGCTCCAGACGCTCCCCATCGCTTCGTCGCCACGGTCGTTGATAAAGTAGGTGCGGAACACCCTGTCGCCGTCGCGGAAGAACACATTGTGGCCGTGCCACTCGTCGACGCCGAAATCGGCGTCGAAGTCGTCCGTCAGCGTGTACCAAGGCATGTCCCAGCCCATCCGGGCCTTGAGGCGCGCGATATCGGGCTGCGGCGCTCGCGAGGCGTAGACGAGCGTGGTGTCGCGGGCGTTCAAGTGGGCGAGATTGGAGACCTGATCGGCCCCCAGGGAGCAGCCGCGGCAGGCGTGGTCGGGCCACCCGAACACCCCGGGCTCGAAGAAAGCCCGATAGACGATCAGCTGGCGGCGGCCGTCGAAGAGATCGAGCAGGCTCTCGCGCCCCTCGGGTCCTTCGAAGGCGTAGGTCTTGTCCACCGCCATCCACGGCATTCGCCGACGTTCGGCGGCCAGCGCGTCACGGGCGCGGGTCAGCGCCTTTTCCTGCACCAGCACCCGCTGCCGCGCAGCTTCCCACGCCTCGGCCGATACGACTTGCGGCGGCTTCATCGCGCCCGCGCCGTCGCTCTGTTCCGAGTCTTGCATCCTGGTCTCCTTGCGTCTGGCGATCACCCCTCGCGCCGCCCGCGACGGCTTCGGCATCGCTTCCAGCGGAACGATCATAGACGCGAGGCGATCCCGACGGCAGCCCGCATCGGACGGATAGCAGCCGAGATTCCGGAGCGCCGCCGTCGGGCGCCCGCCGCCAGGTCGCGAATCTCGGACCCGCCCATGAGGGCGCGACCTTGTCGGACGTCCTCAGAGACCTCCCGGGCGGCTCGGCGCCGGCAGGGGCGCTGAATCGCCGTCCGGCGCGACCTACGACGCGTAGAACTCGACGACGAGGTTCGGCTCCATCTTCACCGGATAGGGCACTTCGGCCAGCTCCGGCATCCGCAGGTACTTGGCGGTCATCGCCTTGGGATCGACCTCGATGTAGTCCGGCGCGTCGCGCTCGACGAGCTGCAGGGCTTCCAGCACGAGCGCCATGTTGCGCGAGCGTTCGCGCACCTGCACCACGTCGCCGACCTTGAGGCGATAGGACGCGATGTTCACCCGCTTGCCGTTCACCAGCACGTGGCCGTGGTTGACGAACTGCCGGGCCGCGAACGGCGTCGGCACGAACTTGGCGCGGTAGACCACGGCGTCGAGCCGGCTCTCCAAGAGGCCGATCAACTTCTCGGCGGTGTTGCCGCGCCGGCGCGCGGCTTCGTCGTAGGTGCGGCTGAACTGCTTCTCGGTCAGGTTGCCGTAGTAGCCCTTCAGCTTCTGCTTGGCGCGCAGCTGCAGGCCGAAATCGGAGACCTTGGACTTGCGGCGCTGGCCATGCTGGCCGGGGCCGTAGGAGCGGGAGTTGATCGGGGATTTCGGGCGACCCCAGAGGTTCTCGCCCATACGCCGGTCAATCTTGTACTTCGCCGATTGGCGCTTCGACATGCTTGCTCTTTCACCCTGACGCGGTCCGGTCGCTTCGGTCGCGAAGCGACGATCTCAACGGCGGCGCACGCATCACCCGTCATGCATCGCGCCGCCAGGCGAGGCCCGGCGGCGGAGGGGCGGCTTAATGGCCTCGGCGGCCGGCGAAGTCAAGACAGACGCGGGCGTTCTGTAAGCGTGGCGCTCGTGCGTCAGCTTCGCGCCCTGGGTCATCCGCTGCGATCGCCCGGCGCCAAGACCGGCCTAAGACCGGCCCCGGGCGGGTTGACATGTAGCCCACATGTTCACATGTAAAACGCATGTCCGTGATGGTTCAAATTCGCAACGTCCCCGACGAGCTGCATCGCCGATTGAAGTCGCGCGCGGCGTTGGCGGGGATGTCGTTGTCCGAGTATCTGCTCGGCGAAATCCGCCATGTCGCGGAGCTGCCGACGCCGGACGAAATTCGGGCGCGGCTGAGCGAGCGGCCCAGGACGATCCTGAGTGAATCGCCGGCTGACGCGGTGCGGGCCGAGCGCGATAGCAGGTGACCGTCGTCGATGCCTCGGCGCTGATTGAACTGCTGCTCGGAACGCCGGCGGCGACAAC
>DATJRL010000179.1:0-18688 GCA_035504785.1 Caulobacteraceae bacterium | reverse complement strand
GCGGGTTTCTGAAGAAGTGAGCCGGCGAGAGCCGGACTCATCCCCGCGAAGGGGGATCTCGATCTGACAAGCTGAGACATCAGCGCCGGACTATCGGAAAACCGCACCATAGGCCCCCGCTTTCGCGGGGATGAGCGGGTTTGTGCTTACGCCCCGAATGCGTCCTTCAGGCGCTCCATTTGCGACAGCACCGGATGTGGTTCAGGCTCGGCGGCGGCCGGGGCGTACATGCGTGAGTCCAAGTGCCGTACGCGCTCGAACAGGCGCTCCGAACGGGCCACGAGCTCGGCCAGCGTCGGCGGGACCGGCTCGGGCGAGGTCTGATGAGCGTCCTCGGATTCGGCGCCGAGGCGATAGCTGGCGTCGAGCGCGGACTCCGGCGCCATGTCGCCCTCGCGGACAGCCCGCTGAACCAGCAGCCATGACGCCACCTGCATGAGCCGCGTGGTGAGGCGCATGCTCTCCGAGGCGTAGGCGAGCGCGGCGCTGCGCGACAGCAGCTTCGAATCCTGGCGTCCGGTCCCGTCGAGATAAGCGGCCGTCTCCTCGACCAGGCTCATCCCTTCGTGGAACGTCCGATCGAACAACTCCGACCGGGCGAACCCCGAAATCGCTTCCGCCTGACGGGTCGTGGAGGCCTCCTGGCTCGTTTCCCGCAACTAGCACTCTCCAACGCTCGCGCCCGCCTCGCGGACTGGTCCACACCCTCGGACGGCTAGGTGCAACGGCTGTGCCATACTCCGTTTAGGCGAGTTTAGCCCTGCGTCGCTTTCTCAGAAGCTAACCCCCCTGCCCCTAGCCCGACCTGCCGAAGAGGGCGTCGGCGGCGGCGCGGCCGGCCCGCTTCTTGTCCATCTGCGCTCGGGTTCGGGCGATCTCGGCCTCCAGCGCCGCGATCCTCTCCTCGAGGTCGGAAAGGGCGAGAATCTCCAGATCCTCGCGGGTGAGTTCGACGACGGCCCATCCTCGCGGTCGCCGGACCGGCTCAGCATCTTCCTCGGCCATCGGCCAGAGCTCCTTTGCCCAGGCGGCGTCGGCGTTTATCAGACGCTCCGCAAGGCGGCTTGGCAAGCGGAGGGCTGGAGGACCATGAAGGCCATCGCGGTGGAAGGCGGCAAAGGGCCGCCGGAGGCTGTAAGACTAGGCGAAGCGCCCGATCCCGTCGCCGGTCCAGGCCAGATCGTGATCCGCGTGGCGGCCGCGGGCGTCAACCGGCCCGACATCATCCAGCGCCTCGGCTTCTACCCGCCGCCGCCCGGCGCGCCGCCGACGATGGGGCTGGAGGTGGCCGGCGAGGTGATCCACGCCGCGGGGCGCTGGAAGGTCGGCGACCGGGTCTGCGCCCTGCTGGGCGGCGGCGGCTATGCGGAACTGGCCGCGTGCGATGCGCGGCATGCTCTGCCGATCCCGAAGGGGCTCAGCCTGATCGAGGCCGCAGCCCTGCCTGAAACAGTTTTCACCGTCTACGCGAACGTGTTCGAAGGTGGCGCGCTCAAGCCCGGCGAAACGTTGATGCTGCATGGCGCGACCTCGGGCATCGGGGTCGTGGCGATCCAGATGGCCAAGGCGGCCGGCGCCAAGGTGATCGCCACCGCCCGCGGCCGGGGCAAGGCCGACGCGGCGCTGAAGCTGGGCGCGGACATCGCCGTCGATGCGACCGCCGAGGACTTCGAGGCCGTGGCCAAGGCCGCGGGCGGCGTCGACGTGGTGCTCGACATGGTCGGCGCCTCCTATTTCGCCAAGAACCTCGCCAGTCTGAAGACCGGCGGCCGCATCGTGTTCATCGCCTCGCTGGGCGGCGGGACGGCCGAACTGCCGATCGGGGTGCTGATGCAGAAGCGCGCGGTGGTCACCGGCTCGACGCTGCGGCCGCGCAACGCCGACGAGAAAGCCCGCCTCGCCGCGGAGGTCGAGCGCGTCGTCTGGCCCTGGATCGAAGCCGGCAAGGTCCGTCCGACGATCGAGGCGACCTTTCCCCTCGCCGAAGCCGGCAAGGCCCAGGCGATGCTCGACGCCGGCTCCCACGTGGGCAAGGTGGTGCTGACGGTGTGAGGCGGCGACAACCCCCGCTCTTCCCTCTCTAGGGAAGGGCGTTCCGCGCGCACAACAATCGTTCCCATCGCGGACGCATCGTTCTATATGACATTGACCATACCGCCCGGCCGAAAGGCCGGGCGCCGCTGTTTCTGGAGCCCGTCATGGCCGACCAAATCCTGATGCCCAAGGCCACCGCCGTCTGGCTGGTCGACAACACCTCGCTGACCTTCGAGCAGATCGCCGACTTCTGCGGCCTGCATCCGCTGGAGGTGAAGGGCATCGCCGATGGCGAGGTCGCGCGCGACATTCGCGGCGCCGACCCGATCGGCGCCAACGGCCAGCTCAGCCGCGAGGAGCTGGACAAGGCGCAGGCCGATCCCTCCTACCGCATGAAGGCGCAGAAGAGCCGGCACGCCGAGCTGTTGAAACCGGTGAAGAAGAGCCCCCGCTACACGCCGGTCTCGCGCCGCCAGGACCGGCCCGACGCGATCGCCTGGTTCGTGCGCAACCACCCGGAGATCGCCGACAGCCAGATCGCCAAGATCTTGGGCACCACCAAGGCCACCATCGATCAGGTGCGCGACCGCACCCATTGGAACTCGGCCAACATCAAGCCGGTGGACCCGGTGACCCTGGGGCTCGTCACCCAGCTCGAACTCGACGCCGTGGTGCGGATCGCGGCGGAGAAGAAGGCGAAAGAAGCGGCGCGCCGGGCCGCGGCCGAACCGGAGGGCGCAAAGCTGCAACCGGCGGACCATGCCGAGCACGACGACGGAGAGGACGAAGTTTCCTGAATCCCGCCGCCGCGGGACTAGTGAATCTGCGCCTTCAGGCTCTCCATCTCTTCCTTAAGCCGCAGCTTCTGTCGCTTCAGGTCCCTCAACCGTTCGGAACTCGCGGCGGGGTGAGACATCTCTTCCTCGATCGCGCGTTCGAGGCTTTGGTGCCGCGATCCCAGTTCGCGAAGGCGAGCGTCGATGGCCATGATCCTTCAGGCTCCGTGCTGCACGGGCTTGAAGTGAACACCGCTGCCGACTTTCTGTCAGATCACATATGGTTGCTCTGCGTCACCGGCTGGCGGGGCGCCGCGAGGTCGAGCAGGGGCTGACAGAATGAACGAGACGGCCGCGTCGCCGCTCGTCGTGGGCATTTCCGGCGCGTCCGGCGCCCTGCTGGGGGTGCGCGCGCTGGATGCCTGTCGCGAACTCGGCGTGCCGACCCATCTGGTCGTCTCGCGGAACGCGGCCCAGACGATCGCCCAGGAGACGAGGCTCGATGTCGCGGGGGTGAATGCGAGGGCGAGCGTCGTCCACCGCGCCGGCGACATCGGCGCCGCCATCGCGTCGGGGTCGTTCCCCACCCGGGGCATGCTGATCGCCCCGTGCTCCGTGCGCACCATGAGCGAGATCGCCACGGGCGTGACGGCGTCGCTGATGACGCGGGCCGCCGACGTGACGCTGAAGGAGCGGCGGCGGCTGGTGCTGATGGTGCGCGAGACGCCTCTGCATCTCGGGCATCTGCGCACCCTGGTGCAGTTGGCCGAAATGGGGGCGGTCATCGCCCCGCCCGTCCCGGCTTTCTACGCCGCGCCGCTCTCTCTCGCCGATATCGTCGACCAGTCCGTCGGCCGCGCCCTCGATCTGTTCGGCCTCGCCTGGAAACCGGTGCGTCGCTGGGGCCGCGATATCGGGCCGGTCACGCCGGAGACCCGCGAGCCGTGAGCGAGGCCAGGCTCTGGCCTTATGCGCTGGAAGTCTACGGCCGCCCTGGCGGCGAAGCGGCGCTGCTCGCGGCGCAGGATCTGCACGGCCAATGTATCCCCTACCTGCTTTGGGCGCTCTGGCTCGTCACGCGCGGCGGCCCGGCCGACTCGGAGGCCTTCGCGCCCGGCGCCGCCGTGGCGCGGACTTGGCAGGACGCCGTCATCGCCCCGCTGCGCGGCCTGCGGCGCAAGCTGAAGGCGCCGGTCCCTGCCATGCCCGCGGAGAAGCAGGCGCGGCTGCGCGAGCGTATTCGCGCGCTGGAGTTGGAGGCCGAGCGGATGCTGCTGGAGACGCTGGAGGCGGTCAGCCCGGCCCCCGCCGAGCGCGGCCCCGACGCCGCAGCGGCGCTCGCCGAAGCCGTTCGGGTCTGGGGCGGAGATGTTCCGGCCGAACTCCTCGCGCGACTGGCGGCGCTTGGCGGCTGAAGCTCGTTCACCAAGTCCACACGGCCTGCTATCAAGTTCAGCGGCGTCCGCTGCTCGAGGACTCGCGGATCATGGACGAAGATACCCTCGCGCCGGAGGAAGTGGCGCACATCCGCTCGCAGATCGCCGCTCTGCGCGAGGAGCACCAGGATCTGGACGACGCGGTGCGCGCCCTGGAATTCATGCCCATGCCCGACCAGCTGCAGGTCGCGCGGCTGAAAAAGAAGAAGCTCACCCTGCGCGACCAGATCGCCAAGCTCGAAGACCGGCTGACGCCAGACATCATCGCCTGAGGGGCGCGAGGTCGCGCCTTGCCGCTGCGGCGGCCATCCGCCATATGCCGCCCATGACCGAAGACATGCTGCATGACGTAGTGGCCAAGGCGCGGGCCGCCGGCGCCGACGCGGCCGAGGCCGTATTCGCCGAACGACAGTCGCTCTCCGTACAGGTGCGGCTCGGGGCGCTGGAGGAAGTGGAGCGCGAAGAGAGCCGCGATCTCGGCGTGCGGGTATTCGTCGGGCGCCGCCAGGCCAGCGTCTCCGGCTCCGACGTCTCGGCCGGGGGCCGCGCCAAGCTCGTCGAGCGGGTCGTGGCCATGGCCAAGCTGGCGCCTGAAGATCCCTACGCCAGCCTCGCGCCGCGGGACCGTCTCGCGCGTGGCGAGATCGCCGACCTCGATCTCTACGACGCCGCCGAGCCGGCGCCCGAGACCCTCGAAGACCGCGCCAAGGCGGCCGAGGACGCCGCGCGCGCCGTCCCCGGGGTGACCAACTCCGAAGGCGGCTACGCCGGCTGGTCGGCGGGCGCCTGGCGTCTGGTGACGAGCGATGGCTTCTCCGGCCTGCACCGCGCCTCCAGCTTCAGCCTCGGCGCGGGCGTGGTCGCCGGCGAGGGCGCCGGCATGGAACGCGCCAGCGACGGCCGCCAGACCCGCTTTCAATCGGACCTGCCGCCCCCCGAGGCGATCGGCGCGGAAGCCGGCCGCCGAGCGGTGGCGCGGCTCGGGCCGCGGAAGATCGCCTCCACCACGGCCCCCGTGGTGTTCGAGAACCGGCTGGCGGCCTCGGTGCTCGGACCGCTGATCGGCGCCATCTCCGGCCCGTCGGTGGCGCGAGGCGTCTCGTTCCTGAAGAACCATCTCGGCAAGCCGCTGTTCTCGCCGGTCGTCACCATCGTCGACGAACCTCACCGGCGCCGCGGTCTCGGGTCCTCGCCGTTCGACGACGAGGGCGTCGCCAATCGGGACGTAGCTATCGTCGACGCCGGCGTGCTGACCACCTGGCTGCTCAACACGGCCTCGGCCAAGCAACTGGGACTGGAGACCACCGGTCACGCCTCGCGCGGTCTCGCGGGCCCGCCCGGAGTGTCGACTTCGAACCTCACCCTTCGCCCGGGGGAGAAGGATCAGGCGGCGCTGATGCGGGACGCCGGGAGCGGGCTGCTGGTCACCAACTTCTTCAGCCCCTCGCTCAATCCCAACACCGGCGATTGGTCCGTGGGCTGTTCCGGCTTCTGGTTCGAGAACGGCGAGGTCGCCCACCCGGTCAACGAGATCACCGTCGCCGGCAACCTGATCGAAGCCTACGGCCGCGTCGTACCCGGCTCCGACCTCGAGTACCGCGGCGCGTCGAACGCCCCCTCGCTGCTGGTCGACGCCCTGGCGATCGCCGGGAAATAGGAGCGCCCGACATGCCCGACCATCAGCTCTTGCACCTCGTGATCGGCGGCGAACTCAAGGACATCGGGGTCAACGAGTTCCGCGATCTGAAGCACGTCGACTTCGTCGGCGCCTATCCGAACTACGCCGAGGCGTACGCGGCCTGGAAGGCCAAGGCGCAGTCCACCGTCGACAATGCGCTGATGCGCTACTTCGTCATCCACGCGCATCGCCTGCTCGACCCCGACGCGGACGGCCGCGACCACCCTCACTGAAGGGCGGCGAGCGCCAAGCTCAGTGCGGCAGCGGCGGGCCGATCAGGAGCCAGCCGACGAAAGCCATCAGCGCCAAGAGCGCCAGCGCCACCCAGGCAAGCGGCTTCAGGACGCCGCCCGGCCGCGGGACGATCTCGTCGTTCGGCTCCATATCGTCGAGCGTGCGGCCCACCGATTGAATCTCGTAACGGGGGCCATCTTCGGCGGGGGGAAAGCGGTCCATGGGGCTCCAATTGCCGCAGGTCGGCGTGGTTCGCGTTGATCAGGATCAAGAAGCGGCCGGTTGGCCGCCCTATTCGCGCCGCAGGATTTTTTCCGACAGCAGGGTGCCCCACCACTGGGCGCGGAACTCGCGCTTGATGGCGACGGGGTCGTAGTCCGGGCTCTTCACCCAGTCTTCGAACGAGATGCCGTTGGGCTCGACTTCCTTGATATAGCGCTCGAACATGTAGTCGAGGACGCCGGTCAGGCCGGCGCGAATGTGGCCGAAACGGACGTCGAGCTGCCGGATAGCCTCGGCGATCGGCAGGCCCTGGCGGAAATGCATGTACAGCACGCTCATCAGTCCGGCTCGGTCCGCGCCGGACTTGCAATGCATCATCGCCGGGTATTCGAGCTCGTCGAACAGCTTCTTGGCGCCCAGCACCTGTCCGGCGCTCGGCGCCTCGCGCGAGAACACCACGAAGTACACGTGCTTCACGCCGTAGCGGTCGCAGGCCTCCTGCTCGAGCACGTGGTGGGCGTCGACGCCGTGGCGCAGGTTGACGATGGTGCGAATGCCGCGGTCGCGCCAGGCCTTCACCTGGAACGGCCAGGGCTGGTTGGCGCGCGCCAGCTCGTCCGACAGCCAGTGCGCGTTCGACCACGCCAGCCGCAGATAGGCATGATCGTTGAAGATGTAGCGAAGGTACGTCCCCACACGCCCCCGCGCCGTCGTCAGATCGTAAGCTGACACCTTCCCTCCGCGAAGCGCCTCGACTGCGCCTAAGTACGGCGCATCCGCTGCAATGCAAGGGGGCGCGACCCGATGGCCCAAGAGGTGAGGCCAGCTTGACTTGGCGACAGTCTCGGACGACCCCTCCTGGCCATGAAATCACACGGCGTCGCGCCGACTGCGACAGACTCCAACTGGGCGATCTATCGGCGCGTCTGGAAAGACTATGTTTCCAAGCGCTGGCTCGGCGTGGCCGTCTCGATCGCCTTCGCCGTCCTCGCCGGCGCGGCCAATGGCGCGATCCTGTTCCTGCTGGCGCACCAGGTCGATCTGCTGCTGAAGACGCACGGCGCCGGGTACGCGTGGCTGACCGTGCCGGCCATCCTCGGCGGCCTTGGGGTGGTGCGCGGCGTGGCGCTGATCGGCCAGTCGACGGTGATCAACCGGATCGGGCACCGCGTGGTGTCCGACATTCAAATCGCCCTCGTCGGCAACTTCATGCGCGGCGACCTGGCGCGGCTGCGCAGCCAACACACCGGGGGCTTCGTATCCCGGATTCTCTTCGACGCCGGCGTAGTGAGGGAGGCCGCGACCAGCGGCGTGATCAACTACGTGCAGAATGTCGTGACCCTGATCGGGGTCGTGTTCGTGATGCTCTGGTACGACTGGGTGCTGTCGTTGGCGGTGCTGACCATCGCGCCGATCGTCGGCTGGGTGCTGCGCGACTACTCCAAGCGCACGACCCGCGCCGCCAAGGGCGTGATGGAGGAGAACTCCAACCTCACCACCGCGCTGATGGAGAGCCTCGACGGCGTGCGCGTGGTGAAGATGGAGAACAAGGAGGGGTTCGAGGAGCGGCGAGTCGCCGATGCGATCGCGCGGCGCCAGAAGCACATCATCGCCGGCGCCGACGCCCGCGCCATGGCCGCGCCGGTGTCCGAATTGATGGTGACGCTGATGCTGGCCGTCGTGGTCTGCTACGCCGGCTGGCGTTTCCAGATGAACGAGACCCACATCGGCCCCTTCGTGATCGCCGCCCTGACCCCGGGCGCCTTCATGAGCTACGTGGGCGCTCTGCTGATGGGCTCGCAGTCGCTGCGGCTGGTGGCGAACCTGCAGACGGTGATGGCCGAGGGCGCGGCCGCGGCCCGGCGGCTGTTCGCGACCCTCGACATCGTCCCCAGCATCGGCGATGCGGCCGGCGCGGTCGCGCTGCCCCCGGGCGAGGCCACGGTGCGGCTGGAGAGCGTCAACTTCACCTACGGCGCCGGCGTGGAAGTGCTGGACGGGCTGAGCCTGGAGGCCCGCCGCGGCGAGATCGTCGCCTTGGTCGGCCCTTCGGGCGCGGGCAAGACCACCGTTCTGAACCTGATCCCGCGCTTCTACGACGTCAGCGGCGGTCGCCTGACCGTCGACGGACACGACGTGCGTGAGGTCACCCAGGCTTCGCTGCGGCGCCAGATCGCGCTGGTCACCCAGGAGCCGTTCCTGTTCGACGACACCATCCGGGCCAACATCGCTTACGCCAAGGACGACGCGACGCCGGCCGAGATCGAGGCGGCGGCGCGGCAGGCGGCGGCGCACGACTTCATCACGGCGCTGCCGAAGGGCTACGACACCCTGGTCGGAGAGGCCGGCGCCCGGGTCTCCGGCGGCCAGCGCCAGCGCATCGCCATCGCCAGGGCGTTCCTGAAAGACGCGCCCATCCTGCTGCTCGACGAGGCGACCAGCGCCCTCGACACCGAGAGCGAGGCGCAGGTGCAGCTGGCGCTCGAGCGGCTGATGGCCGGGCGCACCACGATCATCATCGCCCACCGACTCTCCACCGTACGCGGCGCGGACCGCATCTACGTCATCGACCGGGGCCGGGTGGTCGAGGAGGGTGACCATGAGTCGCTGGTGCGGCGGCGCGGCCTCTACGCCCGTCTCGCCGGCTCGCAGGACCTCGAGCGCGCCCCGGAGGCCGCCGAGTGAAGTTGTTCTTTCGGACCCCCTGGGTCCAGTCGATGGCGGCGTGGCTGCTGTCGCTCTATCTGGGCGCCACTCTGGCGACGATGCGGTGGAGCTTCGAAAACCGAGGTCCCGCGGACGACGCCGTCGCGTCGCCTCGTGGGGTGATCGGCTGCTTCTGGCACGGGCGGATCGCGCTCGCCGTCGTCTGCCGCAGGGTGCTGAGGGACAAGCCGCGGCGGGTGCTGATCTCGCCCTCGCCCGACGGCGAGTTCATCACCAAGGTCGTCGGCCGGCTCGACTTCCCGGCGCTGCGCGGCACCTCGGCGCTCACCGACAGGCGGCGGATGCGCAAGGGCGCCGCCGCCTTCCGCGGCGCATTGCGCTTTCTGGAAGAGGGTGGCGTGATCGCCATCACCCCCGATGGGCCCCGGGGACCCGCCCAGGAGATGCCGATGGGACCGGTGCTGTTGGCGCGCATGCGGGAAACGCCGGTGTTCCTCTTCGGCCTGGCCGCCGAGCCGGCGCTGACCCTGAAGAGCTGGGACCGCGCGCGGATCCCGTTGCCCTTTGGGCGCGGCTGCGTCGTGTTCGAAGGGCCGTTGCTGGTGTCGCGAGACGCCGACGATGCGGCGCTCGAGGCCACGCGCGCCGAGTGGCAGGATCGCCTCAACGCCGCGCAGGCGCGAGCCGAGGCGGTGGTGACGCGCGGATGAGCCCGGCGGCCACGTCCGCCCGCCCGCTCTCGCTGACGGCGTACCGCATTGCCGCCGGTCTCGCCGCCCCGCTCGCCCGCCCCTTGCTGGAAGCCCGCGCCCGGCGCGGCAAGGAAGACTTCGAGCGGCTGGGGGAACGGCTGGGCTACGCGTCCGCGCCGCGGCCGGCTGGCGCGCTCGTCTGGCTGCACGCCGTCAGCGTCGGGGAGAGCGTCTCGTTGCTGCCGTTGATCGACGCGATCGCAGCCGAGCGCCCCGATCTGGCGCTGCTGGTCACCAGCGGCACGCGCGCCTCGGCCAGGGTGCTCGCCGAACGCCTGCCGAGCAGCGCCGCGCATCAGTACGCGCCGGTGGACACGCCGGGCGCCGTGGCGCGCTTCCTGGCCCACTGGCGCCCCGATGTGGGGATCTTCGTCGAGAGCGAGCTCTGGCCGAACCTGATCCTGGGCGCGCGGGCCCAGGGCGCACGGCTGGCGCTGGTGTCGGCGCGGATGAAGGAACGCAGCGCCCGGCGGTGGTCCGCGAGGCCCTCGGCGGTGAAGGCGATGTTGCAGGCGTTCGAGCTCGTCCTGCCGCAGGATGCGGCGACGGCGGCGCGGCTGGCGCGGTTCGGGGCAAACGTCTCGAGCCGGCTGAATCTGAAGCGCCTGGGCGCGCCGCTGACTTGCGATCCGGCCGAGCTGGCGCGGCTGCGGGCCGCGATCGGCGCGCGCCCGCGGCTTGTCGCGGTCAGCACGCATGCGCCTGAAGAGACTTGGCTGGCCGCGGCGGCGGACAGGATCGATCCGCGACCGCTGCTGATCATCGCGCCGCGCCATCCCGACCGCGCGGACGAGATCGCGGCCAAGCTGGCGCCGCGGCGCCTCGCCCGCCGGTCCCGCGGCGAGCCGATCGAGACCGATACGGACGTCTATCTGGCCGACAGTTTCGGCGAACTTGGCCTTGTCCTGCGGCTTGGCCCCTTCGCGTTCATCGGCGGCGGCTTCGATCCGAACCTTGGCGGGCACAATCCTCTGGAGGCGGCGCGGCTCGGCGTCGGCCTCGTTTCCGGCGCCCAGGTCGCCAACCACGCCGAGTCGTTCGCCGAGCTGGCCGCCGCCGGCGCCGTGCGGCTCGTCGCCGACGAGCGCCGATTGGGCGTCGAACTCGCCGCGCTGCTGGCGGACCCGGCGCGCGCCGAGGCGATGGCGGCGGCGGCGAGGGCGTACGCCGATGGACAGCACGACCAGATGGACCGGGCGCTGGCGTTGATGCGGCCGCTGCTGCCGGGCCCCGCCGGATGAGGCTGGCGACCCCGCGCTGGTGGTACGTCCGCCGCGGCGCCCCGGCGCCGATCACCCGCGCGCTGTTGCGACCCGCGTCCTGGGTCTGGGCGGCGGCCACCGCGGCGCGGATCGCTCGCGGCCGTCCCGTCGATCCGGGCGCGCCGGTGATCTGTGTCGGCAACCTCACCCTCGGCGGCGCCGGCAAAACGCCGGTCGTGCGCGCCCTGGCCAAGCGGCTTGTCGCCGAGGGGCGCGCCGCGCACGTCCTGACGCGTGGCTACGGCGGGCGGCTGAGAGGCCCGGTGCGGGTCGACCCGGCCCGCCACGCCGCCGTCGACGTCGGCGACGAGGCGCTGATGATGGCCGGGGATGCGCCGGTCTGGGTGGCGAGGGACCGGGCCGCCGGCGCCCAGGCCGCGCGGGCGGCGGGGGCCGAGGTCGTGGTCACGGACGACGGCCACCAGAACCCGGCGGTGAGGAAGGCGCTGTCGCTGATCGTCGTCGACGGCGAGACGAGGGATGGCGAGTGGCCGTTCGGCGACGGGGCGGTCTTCCCGGCCGGCCCGATGCGCGAGCCGCTGGCGGCCGGCCTCGGCCGAGCCGACGCCGTGGTGCTGATGCTGCCGACCGACCTCGAGGCGCCCGATCCCGCGCTGCTTGCGCTCTTCGCGGGCAAGCCCGTGCTGATCGCCAGGCTCGCCCCCGCCGCGCCGCCGCCTCCCGGGCCGCAAGTCGGCTTCGCCGGCATCGGCAAGCCCTGGAAGGTGGAGCGCGCGCTGAAGGCGGCCGGCTGCGACCTCGCGGATTTCGCGCCGCTGCCCGATCACGCCCGCTACGACGAGCGCCTGCTCCGGTTTCTCGCCGCCAGAGCCGAGACCCTCGGCGCCGGGCTCGTCACCACCGAGAAGGACTGGGTGAAGCTGCCGCCGGCGTGGCGCGCGCGCATCGCCGCCTGGCCGGTGGAGGCGCGGTTCGAAGACCCGGCGGCGCTGGACCGGCTCCTCTGGGCGTCCGCCGCCGCCGGGCAGGGTTGACTCGGTCCCGTCGACCTCGGTGAAGACGCGGCCGGCCCTGGATCGGCCGCGCCCCGGTGCGACCAGGCTGAAGCCCCGCCTGATCCCGGCGCTCTACGCCCCCGCCTTTTCCGCGAACCTCCACGCCGCTTCGCCCAGCGCCGGGACGCGAGCGGCCATGGCGGCGGCCTGCGGCGAGTTGGCGGTCCCGTCGCGCGCCCGGCCGACGATGCCCTGCACGATGCCCGCCAGTCGGAAGATGTTGTAGGCGAAGTACCAGTTGAGGTCGGGCAGGCCGGAGCGCCCGGTGCGCTGGCAATAATCCTCGACGACCTGCTCGATTGTCGGAGCGCCGTGCGCCTTCTTGTCGGGGATAGCGGCCATGGCGCCGTTCACCCAGCCCATCAGCAGATAGGTGAAATCGGCCAGTGGATTGCCCAGCGTGCCGAGCTCCCAGTCGAGCACGGCGACGACCCGCGGCTCGGTGGCGTGCATCACCATGTTGTCCAGGCGATAGTCCCCATGGACGATCGAAGTCTGGTCGTCGACCGGGCAGGTCTTCGGCAGCCACTCGATCAATCTCTCGACGGTCTCGATGTGCTGCGTTTCCGAGGCTTTATACTGCTTGGTCCAGCGATCGATCTGCCGGGCCATGTAGTTGCCGGTGCGGCCGTAGTCCTCGAGGCCGATGGCCTTGTAGTCGGTGTTGTGCAGGTCGGCGAGCGTCTTCACCTGCGCCATGTAGATCGGAAAGCGCTCGGCCGGCGTGTACATCGGCAGGCTCTGGTCCCAGATGATCCGGCCCTCGACCATGTCCATGACGTAGAACATGGTGCCGATGACATTATCGTCCGTACACAGACCGTAGCTCTTGGCCACCGGGAAACCGGTCGGATAGAGGGCGGTGATCACTCGGTACTCGCGATCGACGGCGTGGGCCGACGGCAGCAGCTTGCCCGGGGGCTTGCGGCGCATGACGTACTTTCTGGCCGGCGTGATCAGTTGGTACGTGGGGTTCGACTGGCCGCCCTTGAACTGTCGCACCGCGAGCGGCCCGGAATAGCCCTCGACGTTGGCCTTCATCCATCGATCGAGCGAAGCCTCGTCGAACTTGTGGGACTCGGCGACCTCCTTGGTCCCGGTGTTGAGGAGCTCGCGCGTGCGCTCCTCGGCGTCGGCGTCGGCCATGGCGTTCCCTCGAACTGTCGTACGGTTGTTTGAACCAACTCTAGGACCGGCCGCCGACGTTGCAAAGTCGCGGGCCGGCCCTCCCGAGTTAAAGCGCGCGCCAGCCGATGTCGGTGCGGCAGAACCCTTGCGGCCAGTCGATGCCCGCGATCGCCGCGTAGGCGGTCTCGCGCGCCTCGCGGACCGTGGCGCCGCGGGCGCAGACGTTGAGCACCCGCCCGCCGGCCGCGATCAGCGCGCCGTCCTCGCGACGGGCCGTGCCGGCCTGGAAGATCACGACGTCCGGCCCGAAGTCGGCCTCCGCGCCGCGGATCACCGAGCCGGTCTTGGGCGCCTCGGGGTAGCCCTCGGCCGCGAGCACGACGCAGATCGCCGCCTCGGCGCGCCAGACCGGCGGCGGCTGCTCGGCCAAGGCGCCGGTGGCGCAGGCCAGAAGGTACGGGACAACGTCGCTCTCGAGCCTCAGCATCAGCACCTGGCATTCGGGATCGCCGAAGCGGGCATTGAACTCCACGAGCTTCGGCCCGTCCTTGGTGATCATCACCTCGCAGAAGATCACCCCGCGATAGGGCGCGCCCTCGGCGGCGATGCCGGCGAAGGCGGGCTCGATCAGCCGGGTGCGGACCACGTCGACCGTGGCGTCGGAGAGGACGCGGACCGGGGCGTAGGTCCCCATGCCGCCGGTGTTGGGGCCCTTGTCGCCATCGAAGACCGGCTTGGCGTCCTGGGCGGCGCCGAAGATCAGACTGGTCTCGCCGTCGCAGAGACCGAACACCGAGCCGATCTCTCCGTCGAGGAATTCCTCGATCACCACCCGATGTCCGGACGCGCCGAACCGGCCGCCGAGCGCGTCGTCGATGGCGAACTCGGCCGCCGCGCGGTCGGGCGAGATGACCACGCCCTTGCCCGCGGCCAGGCCGTCCGCCTTGACCACGTACGGGGGCTGGAAGCGAGCGAGGAACGCCTTGGCTGGCGCGGCCGCGTCAAAGACGCCGTAGCGCGCGGTCGGCAGGCCGTGCCGGTCGGCGAAGGCCTTGGCGAAGGCCTTGGACGATTCCAGCCGGCCCGCGTCCGCCGTCGGCCCAAAGCACGGGACGCCGGCGTCGGCCAGCGCATCGGCCAGGCCGGCGGCGACCGCGGCGTCCGGCCCTATCACCACCAGGTCCGCCGAGATCTCGCGCGCCAGGGCGACCTGGCCGGCGACGTCGGTCGCAGACACCGCCCGAGTCTCCGCCAACGCCGCCATGCCGGGATTGCCGGGGGCGCAGACCAGGCGCGTCACCATGGACGACTGGGCGATCTTCCAGGCCAGGGCGTGTTCGCGGCCGCCGGACCCCACCACGAGGATAATCATGCGCCGCGCTTTGGCGTGCGCGCCTCGGGCGGTCAAGGCGCGTCCCCAGCTGTCAGGAGCCTGTAGGGAAGTAGGCGACGAAGGCGGCGCCTTGCCCTTCCGCGCTCTCCACGGTGAGGCCGCCGCGGTGACGGTTCATGATGTGCTTGACGATGGCCAGACCGAGGCCGGTTCCGCTCCGGTCGCCAGGCTTTTGTCCCTCCACGCGGTAGAAGCGCTCGGTCAGCCGCGGCAGGTGTTCGCGGGCAATGCCGGGGCCTCCGTCGCAGACGCGGAGCATGACGTAGCGCCGGTCGGCGGCGTGATCGGGGGTGAGCAGCGACAGGTGCGTGGCCCCGATCCGGCGCGGCGTCATGGCCTCGGCCGCACTGACGTCGTCGGTCACCTCGAGGACGACGACCGTGCCGGGCGGCGCGTACTTGAGCGCATTCTCGGCGAGATTCTGGATCACCTGCACAACCTGGTCGCGGTCGGCGGGGCGGGCGAGCGCGGGCGCGTCGGGCAGGCGGGCGTCGAACCGCACCTGCTTTTCCTCCGCCAGGGGTCCGAGCGCGTCGAGCACGTCCTTTACCGTCAGGCGCACGTCGGCGCGGCCCTGCGGCGGGATGTGTTCGTTGAGTTCGATACGGCTGAGCGACATCAGGTCTTCGACCAGCCGGGTCATGCGGGCGGCCTGGTCCTGCATGATGCCGAGAAACCGGTCGCGCGCCGCGGGGTCGTCGCGGGCGTGGCCTCGCAAGGTCTCGATGAAGCCGCTGAGCGAGGCGAGCGGCGTCCGCAGCTCGTGGCTGGCGTTGGCGAGGAAGTCCGCGCGGGTGCGCTCCGAGCGGCGCAGCTCGGTCTCGTCGCGCAGCGTCAGCAGCGCCAGCGGACGGCCGTCCGCCTCGCCCAGCGGTCTCGCCCGCACGCGCCAGACCCGGTCTTGCACCCCGCCGGCTTCGTAGACGCCTTCGCTGGCGATGCGGCCGAACAGCGCCTCGTCGACCACCTCCAGGACCCTGGGGTCGCGCACGGCGGTGACCAGGGGCGCGGCTTCGCGGGTGGTGCGGAAAAGTTCTCCGGCGGCGGCGTTGGCGTAGACGAGCCGGCGGCTGGCGAGATCTTCCGGCTCGTCGCCGGAAACGACCAGCACGGGCTCCTCCAGCGCATCGAGCACGGCGACGAAAGGGGCCACGGCGGCGGCCTCGACCCGTGGATCGCGCCGCGCGGTCGCGACCGCGATGGCCGCGGCGCCGGCGGCCAGGCGTCGCCGCCTGAGCGCGAAGCTCAGTCCGCCGCCGACAACGAGCATGACCAGCGCGCCGAGGCCCGCGCCACGAGCGTCGGCCATCCGCGCCAGCGCCAGCACCGCCAGCACGACGCCAGCCGCCAACGAGACGGCCAGCGGCGTCCAGGCGGCGACGGGGGCGAAGCGAGGCGTGGAAGCCGGGAGCGGCGAAGCGGTCATGGACGACGACTCGGCGGTGGACTCGGGTTCCATTTCAAAGGCTGCGTGTGTCGTGCGCGTGACAGGGCTCGAGCGTGGCGAGCTGTACCTTGAAAGCCGCCGCATTGCAGTCGTAATAGGCGGCGAAGAGTCCAGGCGACCCACCGTCGGCGGCTGTCAGAAAGTTATTTAATGCGCAGAGCCCTCGTGTCCGCCGCCGCTTTGGCGCCGCTTCTCGCCGCCGTGGCGACCACCGCCTTCGCCACCTGTCCCTCGGCCGGCACGACCACGAGTACGGCGGGCGACATCGACCTCGCCTCCGGATGCACCGTCAACCCGCCCGCCAACGGCAACGGCGTGGTGCTGAACTCCAACAATTCCGTCACCGTCGAGGTGGGCGGCACGATTGGCAACTCCGACAAGGACAACTCGGTCGCCATCCTGGTCGACGCCTCGCAGGGGAACCTGACCGGCGCCGTCACCCTGGACGGGTCGATCAACCTTGCGATGTCGTACACGGCGCCGACCAACAGCAACACCGGCATCGCCTACGGCGCGTTCGCCACCGGCACGGGCCGCTACGGCATCCGTGTGGTGGGGCCGGGGGTTTTCACCGGAGAACTGACCACGGCCTCGGGCGCCACCATCGTCGTCGACGGCAACGACTCGTATGGCATCTCGGTGGAAACCGGCTTGAACGGCGACATCCTCGACGCCGGCACGGTCACCATGCTGGGCAACCAGACGGTGGGCGTGAATGTCGCCGGCGCCGTCTCCGGCAACGTCAGCCTCACCGGGGCGATCTCCGCCACCGGCGTCGGCGCCCAGGGCGTGGTGGTCAGCGGATCGGTGGGCGGCCAGATGGTCATCGGCGCCACGGTCACCACCACCGCCTACCGCGACACCACTCCCCCGACCACCCAATCGACCCTCGACGATCTGACGGCGGACCAGCTGCAGCAGGGTGGTTCGGCGGTGGTGATCGGCGGCAACGTCGCGGCGGGCGTGACGATCAGCGCCGCCTCGACCACGGGCACGGGCACGGCGGCAGTCACGACGCCGGCCGGGGCCGTCACGACCTTCGGCAGCGCGCCGGCCATGGTGATCGGAGCGGCGGGCCAGTCGATCGTCATCGGCAACAACGCCGCCGATCCCTACGGCCTGGTCGTGGGCGGCTCGGTGACGGCCGAGGGCCTCTACGAACCGAAGACCGCGCCCAACCTGGGCAACGTCGTTCCGGCGACCGCCATCGTGCTCGGCGACGGCGGCGACCTCGACCTCAGCGGCGGCGTCCACGTGACCGGCTCGGTGTCCGCGGTCGCCCTCGACGCCACAGCCACCGCCATCAGCGTCGGCAGCGGGACCACCGCTCAGGCGATCGCCAACGACGGCACGATCGCCGCTTCCGTGACCGCCGACGAGTCCGGGGCCTCCTCGGTCGCGGTCATGATCAACTCGGGCGCGAACGTCGGCACGATCGACAACACCGGGGCGATCAGCGCGACGGTCACGGAATCGGCCGGCAACACCACCGCGGGCGCCGTGGCGATCGACGACGTCTCCGGCTCGCTCACCGCGATCCACAACACCGGTCAGATCGACGCGGACTTGCTTCCCACCTCCGTCAGCTTCATCGTGACCGGACCGGAGATCGCGATCAACGTCAGCAATTCAACCAATGGCGTGACCATCACCCAGTCGCCGTCGACGACGTTCGACGGCGTCGCGGGACCCCAGTTCACCGGCTCGATCTCGGGAACCACGCTGACCGTCACGGCGGTGACGTCGGGCAACCTGGCCGTCGGCGAGACGATCTACGGCGCGGGAATCGGCAACGCCACCACGATCACCGCCGACGGCACCGGGACGGGCGGCAAGGGCACCTACACGGTCAGCGTCTCGCAAACGGTGAGCAGCGAAACCTTGACCGCCGCGAGCGCCCTGCCCGAGATCAATGGCGATGTGCTGTTCGGCAACGCCACCGCCGCCCAACCCAACGTGTTCGACATCGAATCGGGCTCGACCAAGGGTGCGCTGAGCGAAATTTCGACCGGGCTCGACACCGGCAACCAGGCCACGACCAATCGCAACCTCGACATCACCGTCAACAACGCCACCGTGACGATCACCATCGCCGCGCTGCACCAGGTCACCTCGCTGGACGTCGGCAGCACCGGCGTGCTGGTGGCGGCGGTCGACCCGTCGTTCGCCATCGGCAGCAGCGACCCGACCCCGATCTTCGACACCACCGTGCATACGCTCGCCAGCGGGGCCCAGTCGGGGCCGGACGGCACGGCGACCTTCGCCAACGGCGCCCAGATCGGCATCTCGCTCGACGCCCTGCAAACCGCGCAAACCGCGACCTACGAGTTCGTGCACACCAGTGGCGCCCCAGGTGCGCTCACGGTGGGCAACCTCGACAATACGCAGCTGCTGCAGGCGCCATACCTCTACACCGCCGTCGCCTCCAGCGACGCCACGAACCTCGACGTCACCGTCTCCCTGAAGTCGCCGCAGCAGCTGGGGCTCAACGCCAGCGGCGCCGCGGCCTTCAACGCCGTCTTCAACGCCCTGGAACACAACAGCGCCATGGCCGACGCCATCATCGCGCCGACGACGCAGGCGGGCTTCCTCACCCTGTACAATCAGATGCTGCCGAATCAGGGTCTTGGAACCTTCGACGCG
>DATJRL010000178.1:0-9543 GCA_035504785.1 Caulobacteraceae bacterium | reverse complement strand
ATCTCGCGTCGCCAGAAGTCGAGGAACTGGCAGATGCGCGGGAACTCCGGCGGCAGGTCCAGCGTCTGCCAGAGGAAGCTCTGCAGCACGGCCGGATGATCCGGCATGTAGTAGAGCACCTCGGCGGTCGTCAGACGCTCGCCGCGCAGTTGTCGGATCAGTTCGCCGGCCATGTCGCCGCCTCCGGATGGGTCCGATTAGGGGACCCTAGAGGCCGAATCAATCCGCCCACAACCCAGAAAGTTCCGTTAATTCCGCAACTTAGCAGCCGGTACGTCCGACTGCTGACAATTTCCGCCGCGCTGCTCAGGCGTGAGGCGACACCCCGGTCCAGATGATGCGTCCAAGGGCGCCGAACAAGAGAACGCCCGCCGCCAGCGCCTGGATGCCGAAGCCTGGCCCGCGCGACTCCGCGGCCTTGGTGTAGCCGGTGAGGTAGAGCACGCGGCCGACGATCCAGACCACGCCGATGGCGGCGGGGATCAGGTCCCCGCCCCACGACCAGGCGAAGAGCCAGAGCGAGACCAGGAAAATCGGCAACCATTCCAGGGTGTTCATCTGGATGCGGTAGGCGCGTTCGAAGTCCGCGTTGCCGGTCACGGCGGGCGCCGGAACGTTGTACTTGGAGCGCGCCTGGCCGACGCGAAGACTCATGAAGAAGTACAGCAACAAGGCCAACAGGCTGACGATCGCCACCAGTTCGTGCGACTGCATAAGAGTGTTCCTCCCCCGAAGGAGGGCGTCGACGCGCCCTTCCGCCGGCGCCGAGCCTGACATGCGTCGCCGAGCCTGGCGAGGCCGATCTCGTTTCGGAACCTAGTCGGCGGCCGCCTCGATGGCGTCGATGTCGTCGTCCGAGAGCCCGAAGTGGTGGCCGATCTCGTGCACCAGCACGTGGGTCACGAGTTCGCCGAGGCTCAGATCGCCCCGTTCCGCCCACTCGTCCAGGATCGGGCGGCGATAGAGGAAGATGCGCGCGGGCTCCGGCGAGGGATCGAAGCTCGAGCGGCGCGCCAGGCTGACGCCCTGGTAGAGTCCGGTCAGCTCGAAGGGATCTTCCAGGCCGAGATCGTCCAGCACCTCGTCGGGAGCGAAGTCGTCGACCCGAAACACCACGTCGCCCGCCAGCTGGCGAAACCGGCCGGGCAGCCCCGCGAAGGCGGCCTCCGCCAGGGCGGCGAGGTCCTCGAGGGACGGCGCGCGCAGGGTGGCGAAGGCGCTCATTCGTCCGGGATCAGGATGTGCGGCGCTTCCGGCGCGGGGGCTTCGAACAGGCCGTGGTCGAGCGGCTGCTGCGGACGGACCGGCCGGAGGGGCTGACGGGCGAGGGCGCGCAGCTGGGCGGCGTCGAGCTGCGCCGCTTCCCGGGCCCGGCGCAGCGCCCGGGCCTGGCCGGGCGGCGGCGCGGCCGGCGCGTCGGCGATACGCCAGTAGGAGACGGCGAGGCGGAAGCTGGTCTTCGGGGTCCGCGACGGCTTCGGCCAGCGCCGCCCCTTGGCGAAGGCGGGCTCGACGGGCGTGGGCGCGGTCTCGGCGCGCTCGCGCAGCAGGCAGAACCGGTCCTCCGGCGCGACCAGGTTCAGACGGCCGGGACGCTCGTCGTCGAGGCGGCCGACGTTGGCGTCCAGGGCGGCCTCGCGGCTCGCGTAGGCCGGACCGACCTCCTCTGAGACGAACTCCACCGGCCCGCCCGCCGCCGCGCGCGCTTCCCGCTCGCGCGCGGCGCGCCCCACCGGCTCGGACACCGCCGCCTCCGCGCTCGCCGCCACCGGATAGAGAATGGCGCTCATCGCCCTCTTATATGCGGGCCGACGGCGGAACGCCTATGCTCCGGCGATCTGATTCGGACGGGGCCGATGGATTCTCAGGGGCTGCTCCTCGCCGCCGCGGCCGGAGCGGCGGTGTTGGCGGTGGCTGCGGCGGTCTGGGCCTGGCTCGTTCAGCGCGCGGACGATGACGGGGCGCGCGACGTCAAGAGCCGGCTCGCGGCGTCCGACGGCCGCGAGCGGCTGGCTCAGGCCTCGGCGGAAGCCTTCGAGACGGCGTTGCTGGCCCTCGATTCCGCGCACCCTCGCCTCATCGCCGGCGCCGAGACGCTGGCCGTCTGCGCCGAGCGGCTCGGGGTGGCCGGCGCCGACGCCTCGGGCGTGGTGGCGGCGCTCCGCGCCCTCGACCAGGACCACGCTCGCCGCCTCGACGCGCTGCTGGCGTCGGGCGAGGCCTGCGGGTTCGAGGCGCGGGGCGCCGGTGGAACCGTCGCGGTGGAGGGGCGGGCCGCCGGCGCCTTGGCCTTCCTGCGCCTGTCCCCGGTGGCCACCGACGCCGACTTGCCGACGGCCGCGCGGCTCGCGGCCTTCATCGACGCCCACGACGCCCCGGCTTGGATCGCGCACGGCGACGGCGCCCTGGCCTTCGCCAACCGGGCCTGGCTGAAGGCGGCCGGCGCCGACGCCCTGCCGGCGGCGCGCGCACGGGGGCTGACCTTCGACCGCGCCGGCGACGAGCTCGCCCGGGAGGCGGTTCGCACCGGCGAGCGCCAGCGGGCGGTGCGCTGGGCCACCGCCGAGGGCCGCCGCCGCGCCTATCGCTTCGGCGCCCAGCCCCTGGAGGGCGGCGGCGTCGGCGTCTGGAGCGAGGACGTCACCGAGGCCGAAGAGGCCGCCGAGAGCCTGCGCCGCCAGTCCGAGGCCCAGGACCAGACCCTGAACCAGATCGGCGAGGGCGTCGCCATCTTCGGCCGCGATCGGCGGCTGATCTTCAACAACGCCGCCTTCGCCACGCTCTGGGGCCTGGAGCCGGCGTGGCTGGCCGAGCGCCCGGGCCACGGGGAGATCCTCGACCGGCTGCGCCAGCGCCGGCGGCTTCCGGAGAGCGCCGACTACGCCAAGTGGAAGGCGGCCGAACTCGGCGCGTACGAGGCGCTGGAGCCGTCGGAAGAGCTCTGGCGGCTCTCCGACGCGCGCACCCTGAAGGTGGTGCGCCAGCCGCACCCGCGCGGCGGCCTGCTGCTGCTGTTCTCGGACATCACCGACGAATTGAAGCTGAAGTCGGAGTTCAACGCCCTCATCCAGGTGCAGCAGGCGACCCTCGACAAGCTGACCGACGCGGTGGCCGTGTTCGCGTCCGACGGGCGGCTGAAGCTGCACAACGAAGCCTTCGAGCGGTTCTGGAACGTCACCGCCGCCCAGCTCGACGCGGCCGCCGACTTCGAAGGCGTCGTCGAACTCTGCCTGCCCCGCCTGCACGACCGCCAGTTCTGGCGCGACCTGAAGGCGCGGGTCACCGATCCGCAGTCGGCCTCGCGCGCCCCGACGTCCGAGGAGCTGGTGTTCGCCAACCGAAGGATCGTGGCCTTCCAATCGCGCCCCCTGCCCGACGGCGCCACACTGATCGGCTTTGTCGATGTCACCGACACTCGCGACCTCGAGCGGGCCGTGCTGGCGCGCGAGGCGGCGCTGGCCGAGGCCGAGCGGCTGAAGCGCGAGTTCGTCGGCAACGTCTCCTACGAACTGCGCACCCCGCTGACCACGATCATCGGCTACTCGGAGCTGCTGGAGCGCGGCGGCGAGGGCCTGACCGAGCGCGGCCGCGGCCATGTGGCGTCGGTGCGCGCCGCGGCGCTGCAGCTTGGCCGCTCCATCGACGACGTGCTCGACATCGCCCAGATCGACGCCGGCGAAATGGCCATCGATCTCGAAGACGTCGACGTGCAGCGGCTGCTGGAGGCGGCGATCGCGCGTTGGGAGCGGCAGGCGGAGGTGTCGCGGGTGACCCTGTCGGTCGGGTCCGGCGCCGATGTCGGCCTGATCCGGGGCGACGCCCGCCGGCTCGGGCAGATGCTCGATCATCTGGTGGAGAACGGCCTCAGGCAGACCCCGCCCGGCGGCTCGGTGACGCTGACGGCGGAGCGGGGGCAGGGCGAGGTGCGCATCTCGGTGGTCGACACCGGCCGCGGCATCCCGTTCCACGTCCAGGCGCACATCTTCGACCGCTTCGTCGGCCGCGATCAGGGCGGGCCCGGGCTCGGGCTGGCGCTGGTCAAGGCGCTGGTGGAGCTGCACGGCGGCTGGGTGGCGCTGGAAAGCGAACCGGGCGCCGGCTCGACCTTCACCTGCCACCTGCCCGAGGGCGCACAGGCCTCCGCGGCCGCCCCGGAGCTGTTCTAGCACTCCTCACCCGCGCGAGCGGGGGAGGTGTCATGCGGAGCATGACGGAGGGGGCCCCCTTCCCGTTCCGCTTCGCTGCTCGGGGAAGGAGCGGCCTAGTGCTGGCTCTGGGGCATGCGCACGACGAGGCCGTCGAGCGCGTCGCTGACCTTGATCTGGCAGGAGAGCCGCGAGTTCGGTTCGACGTTCTCGGCGAAGTCCAGCATGGATTCCTCCATGGCCGACTGGCTGCCGGTCTTGTCGATCCAGGCGGGGTCCACATAGACGTGGCAGGTGGCGCAGGCGCAGGCGCCGCCGCAGTCGGCGTCGATGCCGGGGATATTGTTCTTCACCGCGCCTTCCATGACCGACAGGCCAGGCTTCACGTCGACAACGTGCTCTTTGCCGTTGAACTCGATGTAGGTGATCTTGGCCATTCTCTCCCCACGCGACCTAACCGGCCGCGACCTCTTTCATGGAAACCGTCACGTCCGCAAGCTTCGCGCGGTCGATTGGCTTTTGCGAACCGATCAAAATTTTCCCGGCCATGAACTCGGCCGGCGCGTTCACCGCCTCCACGGCCCTGACCACCGGGCCTTTCATGTGGAACACGGCGAACTTGGCGCCGGCCGGGTTGCCGCGCACCAAGAGCTCGTCGGCGTCGAAGGCGACGCCCGCCAGCTGCAGCTTCACGTCGTACTGGTCGGACCAGTTCCACGTCACCTCGTGCGCCGGTGCGGGGCGGCCGGCGATCGCGGCGGCGGCCTGCTTGGCCTGTTCGAGCGCGTTGGCCACGCTCTCCAGCCGGTGCATGCGCGCATAGAGCGGCAACGGCCGCCGGGTGACGTCGCCGATGGCGTAGATGTCCGGGTCGGCGGTGCGGGCGTGCTCGTCCACCACCACGCCGTTGGCGCATTCCAGGCCGGCGTCGCGGGCCAGTTCCTCGTTGGGTAGGATGCCGATACCGATCACGGCTGCGTCGCAAGCGATGACCCGGCCGTCCGCCAAACGCACGCCGGTCACCTTCCCGCCCGCGCCCTCGAAGCCCGTGATGGTCACGCCCAACTCGAAATCGACGCCGTGGGCCTTGTGGTAGGCGGTGAAGAAGTCCGACAGCACCTCGCAGGACGAGCGCGCCAGGATGCGCGGCAGCGCCTCCAGCACCACCGCTTCGGCGCCCAGCGCCCGCGCCGACGCCGCCGCCTCCAGCCCGATATAGCCGCCGCCGACTACCGCCAGGCGCTTGCCGGGACCCAGGGCCAGCTTCAGCTCCTCGGCGTCGGCGGCGCTGCGCAGCACCTGCACGCCGGCGAGGTCCGCGCCGGGCAACTCGAGCCGCCGCGCCCGCGCGCCGGTCGCCAGGATCAGCTTGTCGTAGGGCAGCGTCTCGCCGGTCTCCAGCGTCACGGTCTTGGCTCGGCGGTCGAGGCGGGCCGCCCTGGCGTTCAGGCGCAGCGCGATGTGCTCCTCGACGTAGAAGCTGTCGGGCCTGAGGGCCAGGGCGTCGGCGTCGGCTTCGCCCTTGAGCCAGGCCTTGGACAGCGGCGGCCGTTGGTAGGGCGCGATCGGCTCCTCGCCGACGACGGTGATGGGTCCTTCATATCCGAACTGACGCAGCTGGGCGGCGGCCGTCCCGCCCGCATGGCCAGCCCCGATGATCACGACGCCCGCGCCGGTCCCGCTCATGGAATTGTCCGATGCAGAAGAATGACGACCCCGTCAACTTAACGGAACGTCACAGTGTCAGACGACCCGTTCGACCAACAGCTTCTTCACCTCGGCGATCGCCTTCGAGGGATTGAGTCCCTTTGGGCAGACCTGCGCGCAGTTGAGGATGGTGTGGCAGCGGTAGAGCTTGAACGGATCCTCCAGCGCATCCAGCCGCTCGCCGGTGGCCTCGTCGCGGGTGTCGGCGATCCAGCGATAGGCCTGCAGCAGCGTCGCCGGGCCTAGGAAGCGCTCCTCGTTCCACCAGTAGCTGGGGCAGGAGGTCGAGCAGCAGGCGCAGAGAATGCACTCGTAGAGGCCGTCGAGCTTTTCGCGGTCCTCCGGGGACTGGCGCCACTCGTCCTGCGGCTCCGGCGTCTCGGTGTGCAGCCATGGCTCGATGGAGGCGTACTGGGCGTAGAAGAGGGTGAGGTCGGGGATCAGGTCCTTCACCACCGGCTGGCTCGGCAGCGGCGCGATCTGCACCGCCTCGCCGGGGACCTCGGCCCAGCCGTGGGTGCAGGCCAGCGTGTTGCGGCCGCCGATGTTCATCGCGCAGGAGCCACAGACCCCCTCCCGGCAGGAGCGGCGGAAGGCCAGCGTCGAATCCATGTTGTTCTTGATGTGGATGAGCACGTCGAGGACCATCGGCCCGCACTCGTCCACCTTGACCTCGTACTCGTCCCAGCGCGGGTTTTCCGTCCCCTCTGGGTCGTACCGGTAGACGCGGAACAGCTTCAGCCGCCCGGCGCCCGAATTGGCCTTGTGCCGCTTGCCCGTGCCGATGACGGAGTTCTTCGGAAGCGTCAGCTGAACCATTAGAGCTCCTAGTACACCCGCGCCTTCGGGGGGATGGTGGCGATGTCGTTGGACATCGGGGTCATGTGGACCGGGCGGTAGTCGAAGCGGACCTTGCCGGTGGCGTCGTCGAGCCAGGTGAGAGTGTGCTTCAGCCAGTTGACGTCGTCGCGCTCCGGGAAGTCCTCGCGGGCGTGCGCTCCCCGGCTCTCGGTGCGGTTCAGCGCCGCGTTCACCGTGACCACCGCCTGGGCGATCAGGTTGTCGAGTTCGAGCGTTTCGACGAGATCGGTGTTCCAGATGAGGCCGCGGTCGGCGACCGAGAGGTCGGCGCGCTTGGCGTGCGCCGTGGCGAGGCGCGCCGCCCCCGATTCCAGCGACTCCGCCTTGCGAAACACGGCCGCGTCCTCCTGCATGGCGACCTGCATCTCGGCGCGCAGCCCCGCGGTCGGCGTGGCGCCGGAGGCGTTGCGGAAGCGATCGAAGCGGGCGAGGTGCGGGTCGGTCCAGGCGGCCTTCGGCTCCGGCTGGTTTGCCCCGGCTTTCAGGATTTCGCCGCACCTCAGTCCGGACGCGCGGCCGAACACCACGAGGTCGAGCAGCGAGTTGGAGCCCAGCCGGTTGGAGCCGTGCACGGAAACGCAGGCCGCCTCGCCCACCGCCATCAACCCGGCAACGATGTAGTCGGGATCGTCGCCAACCTTGGTCACCACCTCGCCGTGGAAGTTCGTCTGCAGGCCGCCCATGTAGTAGTGCGCGGTCGGCGCGACCGGGATCGGCTGCTTGGTGAGGTCGACGCCGGCGAAGATCCTGGCGGTCTCGGAGATGCCCGGCAGCCGTTCGTGCAGGATTTTCGGATCGAGATGGTCGAGGTGGAGGAAGATGTGGTCCTTCTTGGGGCCGACGCCGCGCCCTTCGCGGATCTCGATGGTCATCGCGCGGCTCACCATGTCGCGCGGCGCGAGATCCTTCACGGTCGGGGCATAGCGCTCCATGAAGCGCTCGCCCTCTGAGTTGGTGAGATAGCCGCCCTCGCCTCTCGCGCCCTCGGTGATCAGGCAGCCCGCGCCGTAGATCCCGGTCGGGTGGAACTGGACGAACTCCATGTCCTGCAGCGGAAGGCCGGCCCGCAGCGCCATGCCGCCGCCGTCGCCGGTTTGGGTGTGGGCGCCGGTGCAGGTCTGGTACACGCGGCCATAGCCGCCGCTGGCGATGACGGTCATCTGCGCTCGGAAGCGGTGCAGCGAGCCGTCGTCGAGCTTCCAGGCGGTGAGGCCCCGGCAGACCCCATCGTCCATGATCAGGTCGAGGGCGAAGTACTCGATGAAGAACTCGACGTCGTTCCGGAGCGACTGGCCGTACATGGTGTGCAGCATGGCGTGGCCGGTGCGGTCGGCCGCCGCGCAGGTGCGCTGGATGGGCGCCTCGCCGAAGTTGCGGGTCATGCCGCCGAAGGCGCGCTGGTAGATCTTGCCGTCGTCGGTGCGGCTGAATGGCATGCCCCAGTGCTCGAGCTCGTAGACCGCCGCCGGGGCGTGGCGGACCATGTATTCGATCGAGTCCTGGTCGCCGAGCCAGTCGGAGCCCTTGACGGTGTCGTACATGTGCCAGCGCCAGTCGTCCTCGCTCATGTTCCCGAGGGCGGCGGCGAACCCGCCCTGGGCGGCGACGGTGTGCGAGCGGGTGGGGAACACCTTGGTGATGCAGGCGGTCTTCAGCCCCGCCTGCGCGCAACCGAGCGCGGCGCGCAGGCCCGCGCCGCCGGCGCCCAGAACCACGACGTCGAACTGGTGATCGATCAGATCGTAAGCGGCCATCAGACGTTCATTCCACTGGAGCTGAAGGCGACCTTCAGGATCGAGATCACGGTCACCGCCCCGCCGCCCCAGGTGACAAAGACGTTGAGCACGAGGCAAAGGCCCTTGGCGGCCGGCTTGGCGAGGTAGTCCTCGATGATCGTGCGCATGCCGAGCTGCATGTGCCAGAAGGCGGCGATGGCGAGCAGCGCGGCGAGCGTGGCGTTGATCGGCGAGCGCAGCCAGGCCGCGGCGCCGTCGTAGTCGGCGCGGACGAGGGCAAGGGCCGAGACCACCGCCCACAGCACCAGCAGCACCAGCGCGATGGCGGTGACGCGCTGGGCGATGAAGTGTCCGACTCCGTGCTTGGACGAGCCCATGCCGCGGGCGCGGGCGAGCGGCGTGCGGATGCCGGCCATCAGAGCGCTCCCGTCACGGCGAGCAGGCCCCAGAGCGCCAGGGTGGCGACGATGGCGAAGCCGATCGCCAGCGAGGCCGTCTGGGTCGCGGTCTGCGGCTTGAAGCCGTAGCCGGCGTCCCAGGCCAGGTGCCGCAGGCCGTTGGCGAGGTGGTAGAAGATGCAGAGGGTCAGCACGAAGAACCCGGTCTTGCCGATCAGCGAGCCGGCGAAGGCCGCGAACGCCGCGTAAGCGCCTTGCCCCGACGCCAGGCACAGCGCCCAGACCATCAGCACCAGCGCGCCCAGGTAGAGCCCGACGCCGGTGACCCGATGCAGGATCGAGGCGGCCATGGTCAGGTGCCATCGCCAGATCCCGCCGTTCAACTGCACCTGCGGCGAGATCGGTCGCGGTCGTAGGCCCGGCGGGGCGTCTGCCATGTCATCCCTCTCAGCCCGAAGCGTGGGGGCTTAATAAGCCGGGGGCGGGGGGTGTCAACGCGAGGCGACCGTCTCCGCCTCCTTCAACCAGGCCAGGGAGCGCATCTCTTCCAGACGCGAGACGGCGCGCTCGAACTCGAACGAGCCTTCGCCGGTCGGATAGAGGTCGGCGGGCTGGGCGGCGGCCAGCGCCACCAGCCGAGCGCGCCTCTCGTAGAGGGTGTCGATCAGGGCGCCGAACCGCCGCGCCGCCGAGCGG
>DATJRL010000177.1:0-4414 GCA_035504785.1 Caulobacteraceae bacterium | reverse complement strand
AGCGCCTTCGGCTCGGCGCTGACCCCCGCGCCCGACCAGCCAGCCGCTTGGATCACCGAGGCCGTTCAGCCCGTTCCCCGCAACATCTACGGCGTCAGCAAGGCCGCGGCCGAGAGCCTCGCCGAGCTTTTCCACCGCGCCCACCGCCTGCCCGTGGTCGTGCTGCGAACCTCGCGCTTCTTTCCCGAGGCCGACGACGACCCGGCCGTGCGCGGCGCCTACGACGTCGCCAACGTGCAGGCCAACGAGCTGCTCTACCGTCGAGTCGACATCGCCGACGTGGTGGACGCCCACCTCCGCGCCCTGAATCGAGCCGCCGAGATCGGCTTCGGCCGCTACATCGTCTCGGCCACCACCCCGTTCGAGCGGGGCGACCTGCCGGAGCTGCGCGCCGACGCGGCGGCCGTGGTCCGCCGCCTGTTCCCCGAGTGCGAAGCGCTCTACGCGGCCCGCGGCTGGCGCCTCTTTCCCAGCCTCGACCGCGTCTACGTCAACGAAACGGCCCGCGCCGACCTCGGCTGGATCCCGCGTTACGACTTCCGCCACGTGCTGGATTGCCTGGCGCGCGGCGAGGACTTCCGCAGCGAGCTAGCCCTTGAGGTCGGTGTGAAGGGCTACCACGGCGAAGCCTGGCGCGGCGGGGTCTATCCGACCGTTTGAGGCTCAATCCGCCGGATTGCCCTCCCGCCGCTCGGCGATGTGCCAGAGGACGCCGGCGGGGTCGAAGAGGTAGGTGACCCTCAGGCCCCACGGCTGCGGCGCCGGCGCCCTTGGCGGCTTGACGCCGAAACGGCCTGGCAGGTCCAGCGCCTCGACGTGCGCCCACCAGGCGTCCAGGTCGTCGACCACCAGCTGCATCATGAAGTTGGCGGCGAGCTGTTCCTGATAGAAGTTCTGGAGAATGAACGCGCCGGCGCCGACCCCGAAGATCGCCACCTCTCCGTCCAGCAGCTTCGGGAAGCCGAGCGCCTCGTAGAACGCCTTGCTGAGGGCGAAGTCCTTGGCGGGAAGGAACGGGCGTGCGGCTTCGGTTCCGGCGGGGATGGCCATCGCGCTTCCTAGGACAGGTTGATCAGACTGAAGCTCCATCCTTCCCCCGCTTGGCTTGCTGGGGAAAGCGGCGCGTCGTGCGAAGCACGCGTCGCCGATGGGGGAGGTGGCCAGCGCCGGCGGAGACTTCCCCCATCGGCCGCTCCCTCGCTTCGCGAGGTTCGGGCCGCTCCCCCGGAGGGGGAAGGGATCGGCGCTGGCGCCTGGTCACCCGCCCAGCTTCGCCTTCAGGATCGCGTTGACCGCGGCGGGGTTGGCCTTGCCTTGCGTCTCGCGCATCACCTGGCCGACGAACCAGCCGATCGCCTGGGGCTTGACCTTCACCTGCTCGGCCTGGCCCGGATTGGCGGCGATCAGATTGTCGATCAGCGCCTCCAGCGCGCCGGTGTCGGAGACCTGGCGCAGGCCGCGCGCCTCGACGATCGCCGCCGGGGCGCCCTCGCCGGCCCACATGTGCTCGAACACCTCGCGGGCGATCTTGGACGAGATCATGCCCGTCTCGATCAACTCCACCAGGCTGGCGATGTCCGACGCCGGGATCGGGCTCTCGGTGATCTCCAGGCCGTCCTTGGCGAGGTGGGCCAAGAGCTCGTTGGTCACCCAGTTGGCGGTGAGCTTGGCGTCGCGACCGTTCGCGGCCGCTTCGAAGTAGTCCGCCCGCGCGCCCTCGGTGATCAGCACCCCTGCGTCGTAGGGCGAGAGCCCGTATTGGCTTATCAGCCGCCGCTTCTTGTCGTCCGGCAGCTCCGGAAGCGAAGCCTCGATCGCCTTGATCCAGGCCGGATCCAACACCAGGGGCAGCAGGTCCGGATCGGGGAAATAGCGGTAGTCGTCGGCCTCCTCCTTGGAGCGCATCGAGCGGGTCTCGCCCTTGTTCGGGTCGAACAGCCGCGTCTCCTGGGCGATGGTCCCGCCGTCCTCGAGGATCTCGATCTGTCGCCGCGCCTCGTACTCGATGGCGGCCTGGATGTAGCGGTAGGAGTTGACGTTCTTGATCTCGCAGCGCGTGCCCAGCGGCCCGCCGGGCTTGCGCACCGAGACGTTGACGTCGGCGCGCAGGTTGCCCTTCTCCATGTCGCCGTCGCAGGTTCCGAGGTAGCGCAGGATGGTGCGCACCTTTTTCACATAGGCGGCCGCCTCGTCGGACGAGCGCATGTCCGGATGGGAGACGATCTCCATCAGCGCGGTGCCGGCGCGGTTGAGGTCGACGTAGGTGGCGTTGGGATCCATGTCGTGGATCGACTTGCCGGCGTCCTGCTCCAGGTGCAGCCGCTCGACGCGCACCTTGAAACTGGTCCCGTCGTCGCGCTCGACCTCGATCTCGCCCTCGCCGACGATCGGTTCCTTGTACTGGCTGATCTGATAGCCCTGCGGCAGGTCGGGGTAGAAGTAGTTCTTCCGGTCGAAGCGCGACCAGGCGTTGATCTTCGCTTTCAGCCCTAGCCCCGAGCGCACCGCCTGCTCGACGCAGTGCTTGTTGATCACCGGCAGCATGCCCGGCATCGCCGCGTCGACGAGGCTCACCTGCTCGTTCGGCCCCGCGCCGAACCCCACCGCCGCGCCGGAGAACAGCTTGGCCTTGGAGGCCACCTGCGCATGGATCTCCAGCCCCAGCACGACCTCCCAGGCGCCCGTCCGCCCCTCGATCAACTTCGATCCGCTCATGGCGGGGGTCTTAGCACTCGACTTTATCGGCAGAAACCTCGGCCTCGGCGAAGACGAACGTCGACCTTCGTCACATTGTCATCCCGGAGAGCCGCCCCCGGGACCGACCGAAGGTCGGCCCGAGGACAGGCTCCGCGGACTCATCCGGGATCTCCTCGTCGCCGCCAGCGGTAAGGAGATCCCGGCTCTTCGCTGCGCTTCGGCCGGGATGACACTGAATTTATTAGAAAAAGGGAGAACTACGCCCGCCACCAGGGATCGGGCTTGGCGCGGAAGCCGGCGGCTTTCTCGATGGCGCTCCCGAGCTGGAAGAGCGTGCCTTCGTCCAGCGAGCGGCCGATCAGCTGAAGGCCGAGCGGCAGGCCTTGCGCGTCGAGGCCGGCCGGCAGGCTGAGGCCAGGCAGGCCGGCGAGGTTCACCGTCACGGTGAAGATGTCGTTCAGGTACATCGCCACCGGATCGCTGGTGTTCTCGCCCAGCCCGAAGGCGGCCGAGGGCGCCGTGGGCGTCAGCAGGGCGTCGACCTTCTCGAAGGCGGCGTCGAAGTCGTCGGCGATGCGCCGGCGCACCTTCTGGGCGCGCAGGTAATAGGCGTCGTAGTAGCCGGCCGAGAGCACGTAGGCGCCGATCAGCACCCGCCGGCGCACCTCGGCCCCGAAACCGGCGGCGCGCGTGAGTTCGTAGGTATCGTCCAGCGTCGGGCCGTCAACGCGCAGGCCGTAGCGCATGCCGTCGTAGCGGGCGAGGTTCGACGAAGCCTCGGCCGGGGCGATGATGTAGTAGGCCGGCAGGGCGTACTTGGTGTGCGGCAGCGAGACGTCGATCACCTCGCAGCCGGCGTCCTTCAGCCAGGCGACGCCGTCGGCCCACAGCGTCTCGATCTCCGGCGGCATGCCGTCGGCGCGGTATTCCTTCGGCACCCCGATGCGCAGCCCCCTCACCGACTTGCCGACGAAGCTGGCGAAGTCGGGCGTCTCCACCGGCAGGCTGGTGGAGTCCTTGGGATCGTGCCCAGCCATCGAGGTCAGCAGGATCGCCGCGTCTTCCACCGAGCGGGCGACCGGCCCGGCCTGGTCGAGCGAGGAGGCGAAGGCGACGATGCCCCAGCGCGAGCAGCGCCCGTAGGTTGGCTTGATGCCCACGGTGCCGGTGAAGGACGCCGGCTGGCGGATCGAACCGCCGGTGTCGGTCGCGGTGGCGCCCAGCGCCAAGTTCGCCGCCACCGCCGTCGCGGACCCGCCGGACGAGCCGCCCGGCGTCAGCGGCCGGTTGGAGCCGCGCGAGCGCCAGGGGTTCACCACCGGACCGCAGACGCTGGTCTCGTTGGACGAGCCCATGGCGAACTCGTCCATGTTGAGCTTGCCCAGCATCACCGCCCCGTCGCGCCAGAGATTGGAGGTGACGGTGGATTCGTAGGTGGGCTCGAAGCCGCTGAGGATCCGGGAGCAGGCGGTGGAGCGCACGCCCTCGGTGCAGAACAGGTCCTTGATCCCCAGCGCCGCGCCCTCGAGCGGCCCCGCTTCGCCGGCTTTCAGCCGCGCGTCGGACGCCTCGGCCATGGCCAGCGCCTTGTCCGGCGTTTCCAGAACATAGGCGTTGAGCGCCCGCGCCTTCTCGATGGCCTCGATATGCGCCTCGGCGAGCTCGACGGCGGAGAACTTGCGGCTCTTCAGCCCCGCCAGCGCGTCCTTCAGCGAGA
>DATJRL010000176.1:0-4833 GCA_035504785.1 Caulobacteraceae bacterium | reverse complement strand
ACCCTCCTCTACTGCGTGGGCCGCCAGGGTACGACCGACGTCCTCCAGCTCGAAAATGTCGGCCTCGCGGCCGACGACCGCCAGCGGCTCAAGGTGAATGCCAATTACCAGACCGAGGTAGATCACATCTACGCGGCGGGCGATGTGATCGGTTTTCCGGCGCTGGCCTCGGTTTCGATGGAACAGGGGCGGATTGCAGCGGCGCGGGCCTTTGGCGACGAGCACGTCATCAGCAATCCGAGTTTCTATCCGTACGGCATTTACACGATTCCGGAGATTTCCTTCATCGGCAAAACGGAAGAGCAGCTGACCGAGGAAGACGTGCCGTACGAGGTGGGCGTGGCTTATTATCGCGAGATTGCGCGCGGACAGATTCGCGGCGACACCACGGGACGGCTGAAGCTGGTCTTCCATCGGGAGACGCGCCAGGTGCTGGGCGTGCACATCATCGGCGAAGGCGCGGCCGAGCTGGTGCACATCGGCCAGGCGGTAATGGCGCTGAACGGCACGGTGGACTACTTCATCGACACGGTGTTTAACTACCCCACCCTGGCCGAATGCTACAAGGCTGCCGCGTTTAACGGCATCAACCGGCTGGCCCGCTTCGAGGGTTAAGTCGCCGGGCGCGAGGGTTTATGGCGAAGACGATTGGCGTAGTGATGACGGCGCGCGTGGTCGCGGGGTTGATCGACGACCACAAGCTGGTGGGCGCGCTGCAGGAGTTTCCGGAGAACCTCGACGACACGAACGGACTGATTGAAGTGCCGGCGGAGAGCCTGTGCGACATCATCTGCGACGCAGTGGCGGCGCTGGCGCCGAAGGGCGAGCCGATCGAGGCGGTCGGCGTGGCGCTGCCCGGCTACGTGCATCAGGGCGTCATGCTGGACGCGCCGAATCTGCCGCAGCTGAAGGGGGCGCAGATCTGCTCGACGCTGGCGGCAGGGATGAAGAAGCGCGGCGTCGATGCGAAGATGGCCGCCTTTAACGATGCGGATGCGGTGGCCGCGGGGATTGCCGCGACCCGCGGACAAATGGATCGCCAGGTGCGGGTATGGACGATCGGCAATGGCATCGGCTTCGGGCGCTATCCGTGGACCGAGGGCCCGTGGGAAGGCGGGCACATGGTGGTGACGCTCGATCCCAGGGAGAACTACTGCGGCTGCGGCGGACGCGGGCATCTGGAAGGCATCATGGGGCACCGGGCGATGCGGCTGCGCTTTCTGGACATGGAGCCGGACGAGGTATTTGCGGCGGCGAAGAAGGGCGACCGGCGCTGCGCCGATTTTGTCGAGCTGTGGCATAGGGCGCTGGCGGCGGCCACCGCCTCGCAGATTCATCTGGAGGGCCCGGGGCGTTTTTACTACACCGGGCGCGACATTCAGCGCCTGGAGCTGCCGCGTCTGAAGCAGTACCTCTACGAGATGATTAAGATGAGCCCGCTGCAGAACTACGTGGTGGAAGTGCTGGAGGACGACACAGCGCTGGCGGTGATTGGGGCGGGGGTGGCGGCGGCGCTCGGGAGCAAGTGCTGATCTTTAGCAGCCAGCGGCCAGCAGCCAGCCCAATTTGTAACGGTATCTGGTGCCTACTCGCCAAAAGTGATGCGCAGTCCCACCCGCGCCAGGCGCGGCGTTCCTAACGTCAGCAGCGGCGTCTTGCCAACCTCGATCGCGCGATCAAACAGGTTTTCGCCGTCGGCGAATGCGACCACATGGCGCCCAAGGCTGTGTTCGGCGGACGCGTCGAGGCGGAAGTAGCTGTGCAGCAGGTAGGTATTAGCGTCGTCGTCGAACTGGCGGCCGCTGAGCGCGCCCTGCAGGCTGAGCAGGCCGAAGCGCGGACGCGCGAGCCGAACCTCCGCGGTGGCCATATTGCGGGCCACCTGCGGAATCCACTTTCCGACCAGCGCTGGCTCGGGCGCAAATTTTGTCACCGTGGCGTTGGCAAATTGATAGCCGCCGTCGATCGCGAGCCAGGCAGCGGGGCGCGAGGCGAAATCGAGCGAAACACCGCGGCTCTCGATCTGGCCGAGATTCTCGCGCTGCAGCAACTCGGACGTGGGCGTGACGCTGAGGGTGAGCGCGGTGATGGGGCGGTTGACCTGCGTCCAGAAATAGCTGGCGCGCAGGCTGGAACCGATGCGGCGCAGGTCGGTCTGGAACCCGGTTTCCCAGCCGGTGGCGCGTTCGGAGCGGAGATTGGGATTGGGCTCGGTGATCTGCTGGCCGACCTGTCCGGTGCGGTAGAGCTCGTTTTCCGTGGGCGCACGGTACGCGCGGAAACCGGAGGCGTTGAGCCAGAGCGAGGGCGTGAGCTTGCGGACGACGCCGAGGCGCGGATCGAAGACCGTCTCAGAAAACGCAGGAAGCTGCGCGGGCGCGGCGGAGTTGGAGAACTGGCGGGCGTTGAAGTTGGAGAAGTGATCGACGCGAGCCGAGGCGCTCAGGGTCCAATCCGCGGGCGTGTAGAGGGCTTCGCCCCAGACGCCGGTTTGGCGCTGGCGCGCGGAGGTGTTAAGAGTGCCGCCCGATCCGCTGAAGAGCTGTTCAGCGTCTTCGGCGCGGATGTCGTGCGTGTCGGCGCCGGCAAGAACCAGCGCGTGCGAGCCAATGGGGCGATGCCAGCGCAGAGCGGCCCCGAGCTCAGTCGCGGGATCGAAGGCGAAGCGGGTGAGCGTTTCCGAAGCGCGATCGGCGGCGATGGCGGAGAAGGTCTGCCGGTAGTGCTCGTTGTCGACCCACAGGCGCAAAGCAAAGTCGCGCCAGTCCGCGCCGGCAGCGCCGCGCCCCAGGCGTGTGGCGTTCCACTGATCGGGAGTGCCGTTGTGGCGGCGTTCGTTGAGTACATTACCGCGGAGAAAGACGCGGCCACCGGAAGCGAGAGTGCGGTCGACTTCGGCGAGGGCGTTCTGGTCGTGGACATTCGAGGGCTGGTCAATCGGGCCTCGCAGATTGGGGGCGACGAGCGTGTAGCCATCGGTGGCGATCAGGCCGGCGCTGGCGAGGCCGGACCAGGGTCCGCGCTTCACGGTGGCGAGAGCGCCGTCATCGAGGGTGCTTTCTGAGCCGCCGCTCGAAGAGAGCTCAAGGCCCGTGGTCTGCGGTCGCACGGGGATGATGCTGACGACCCCGCCGATGGCGCTGGAGCCATAGAGGTCGGAGGCGCCGCCGCGGACGATTTCGACGGAGCGAATCGCGAGCTCGGGGAGTTCTTCCCAGTGAATCCAGCCGCCGTAGGGGTCGTTGAGCGGGATATCGTCGAGCACGACCAGCGAGCGGCTGGCGGCGGTGGAACCGAGGCCGCGCAGGGAGACGCCTTCGGTGGTGGGATTAGCAACGAGCGAACTGGAGCGCCGAAAAAGGACAAAGCCGGGAATCTGGCGGAGCTTGCCGTCGAGGGACGGAGCGGCGGACTGTTGCAGCTGGCGTTCGTCGAGAACGCGGGTGCTGGCCGGCGAGTCGGAAGCGCCGAGCGGGGAGCGATAGGCGGTGACCACGACGGTTTCCAGCGGGCGGCGCAGGATGACGTTCAGCGAGCGGCTGCTGGTAATTGTCACAACCGCGATTACGTAATGGGCGGCGGTGACTTCGATCTGGCGCGGAGGCGACGAAAGAGTGAAAGCCCCGTCGGCGCCCGAAACGGCGAGCGTGTGGCCGGCAACGTCGGTGATGGTAGCCGAGGGGACGGGGTCGCCGTGCGCATTGCGGACCGTGCCGTTGATGGGGCCGCGTGTTTGGGCGAACGCCGTGGCGGCGAGGACGAGAGTGAGGGCGGCGATGATGAAGCTGGGAACTCTGCCGTGCATGCGCTCGCGATCAGACCGGGGTCCCCGGCGAGCCGGGTTGGCTCGCTGGAGTGGAAGGCCAGCTTTCCGGAGTGTATAACCTCCGCACCGATTCGATGCGGTTGGGACCCTCGTCGGGCAGAGCAGCAAGCAAATCGGCGATGGTTTTGCCGAGAACAGGATGGCGGAGCCGGGGCGCGATTTCCGCCAGCGGCGCGAGGACGAAGCGGCGCTCGGCAAGCGCCGGATGGGGAACGACGAGGCCGGGCGAATCGAGGACCAGATCGTCGAGCAGCAGCAGGTCGAGGTCCAGGGTACGCGGACCGTTGGGTGCGGAGAGGCTGCGATCGCGGCCGAAGCGGCGCTCGATGGAGAGCAGGCGATCGAGGAGACGTTCGGGATCCAAAGGGGTGGAAAACGTAACAGCGGCGTTGACAAATGCGGGCTGATCGGCGACGCCGACGGGTTCGGTGATGTAGAGCGAGGAACGTCCGACGAGGTCGCCCGACTCGGCGAGGGCGTCGATGGCGGCCAAAAGGGTCTGCGGGGGCGGTCCCGCGGGGGAAGAAAGGTTGGCGCCGAGGCCGATGGCGGCGAGACGAGTCACAAGGCAACAGTACCGGAAGGACATCGTCCGTGGCACGGCGCGCTATGCTCAAAGGGCATGAAGATTGGGCTGTTTGGGGGAAGCTTCGACCCCCCGCACTGCGGGCACATCGCGCTGGCGAAGCTGGCGATGGAGCGGCTCGGACTGGAGCGGGTGCTCTTGGCGCCGGTGGGCCTGCAGCCCCTGAAGCGCGACCGGCCGCAGGCGAGCTTCGCGGATCGGGTCGCGATGACCCGGCTCGCAATTGAGGGAGAAGCGCCGCTGGAGCTGTCGCTGATCGACGCGCCGCGCACCGATGGGCGGCCGAATTACACCATCGATACGGTGCGCGCGCTGCGGGCACAATTGCCCGGCGAGGATCAGCTGATCTGCCTGATGGGCGCGGATTCGTTTCTGGGAATCGGGAAGTGGTACCGGGCCAGCGACCTGCTGGTGGCCTGCG
>DATJRL010000175.1:0-3354 GCA_035504785.1 Caulobacteraceae bacterium | reverse complement strand
AGTTCATGACGGCCCGCCGCCTCGGCCCGACCAGCAAACCTTCGATCCGCGAACCCTCCACCAGCAGCACCGGCCTCAGAGCGCGGAACAGGCGGGCGTAGTTGTAGAACGGCACGCTGGGCCAGAGGTGGTGCATCAGGTGCAGATTCTGCTGGAGAAGCAGGAAAGTGCCGCCCGGCCAAAGGCTGATGCGAGTGTTGTGGTAGCGCTCCGTGCTGTCGAACGGATGGTGCGGTAGCCACTGGAAGAAGATGTTCAGGATCAGAATACCCAGGCGCGTCGGCAGGAACCAGAGCATCAGCCAGTCGAGGATGTGGCCGGTGGCGATCGCGGCGACCAGCAGCAACCAGGTGAGGAGCGTAACGGCGGAGACTTGTGCGATCTCCGAGGGACTAAGGATGGTCCCTAAGCGCTTGTAGCGTTCGGCGCTGATGAAGCGGGTCGCGAACATCGGCAGCAGCGACATCGGGACCATCACCAGCCACTTCAACAAAAGCTGGCCGAACGTCCCCTTCACGGCGATGTCCGGATCGCGCTCGGTGTTGGTGTGCGAATGGTGAAGCAGGTGGGTGCGCTGTAACGCCGGCCAGCCGCCGCCCATGCCCAGCGAGCCGATCCAGCCCACAGCGATGTTGATCCAGGCGAGGCTCTTGGGCTTCGTGACCACATTGCCGTGGATGGCCTCGTGCACCAGCGTGTAGTGGGCGTAGGAGACGATCGCGAGGATCGGCGTGCAGGCCCAGAGCGGCAGCACGCGCGAGAGACCCAGCCCGATGACGGCGAGTAGCGTGGCGGGCAGGATCGCCGCCAACGCCAGCGTCGGCCACGCCACGGCGGGCGATAGCGCCAGCGCGATCCGCTTTTCCTCGGCGTGGGAGATGCCGGCCGCCGCCCGCAACGCTTTCACGTCCACCGTTCCGTCGGCCATCGCTGGGGTCTCCCTAGTCGCGAGCAACTGCACAATAGCAACTCTGAAAATCAAAGCGACTCGAAAATGACGCATCCGTCACCTTTTGCCTTGCGGGTATGATTTTCATAGGCGTAGTTGGCTATGAAAGTCATACCCTCGTACTTAGGTCCGACCTGAAAGCGGACCGGAGCGCGACATGGGAACCTCGAACGGCGGCGATGACGACGACACCCTTTGCCCGATCGCGCATTCGACCGGCCTCGTGGGCGATCGCTGGTCGATCCTCATCGTGCGCGAGCTGCTGATGGGCCAGACCCGCTTCCAAGACCTCCAGGCGCAGACGGGCGCGACCAGCCAGATGCTCGCGGCGCGGCTGAAGCGCCTTGAAGCCGATGGTCTGGTCGCGCGGCGGGCCTACTCCCAGCGACCGCTGCGGCACGAATATCGCCTGACGCCGAAAGGCGTTCACCTGATGCCGGTGATCCTGGCGCTCCGCGCGTGGGGCGAGAGCTGGTGCAAGCCGGCCGGCGGCGAGCTGGCGATCCGCATGTTCCACCGGGCGTGCGGCGCCGAATTGGACCTGAACGGCCGCTGCCCGGCCTGCAAGACGCTGGTCGCCTGGACCGACATGCAAGGCCGGCCCACGGCGGCTTACCAAACCGAGCGCGCCCGTCGCGCCGCCGAGTTCGCCGACCACCGGCAAAAGTCCACCAGTCCCCAATCGGAGTCACGATCATGAGCGCCAGTTCGACGTCGGGAATCCTCATCGAGGCGGAAGACTTCGCAAACTACGGCGGCTGGGTGCTCGACTCGCAGTTCGAGGCGCAGATGGGCTCCCCCTATCTGCTGGCGCACGGGCTCGGACGGCCTGTGGCCGACGCCACCACGGTGATCGATGTCGCCGAGGCCGGCGACTACGAGGTCTGGGTCCGCGCGAAGGACTGGGTTCCGTCGCACCATCCGGGCCGTTTCGAGCTGTCGATCAACGGCGTCACGCTGGAGACCGAGTTCGGCGCCAACGACCAGGATTGGTCGTGGCAATCGGCGGGCAAGGTCCCGCTTGCGCAGGGCGAAGCGACCCTGGCCCTGCACGATCTCACCGGCTTCGACGGTCGCTGCGACGCGATCTACCTAGGCCGGGACAGCGCGGCGCCGCCCAACGCCGTCGACGACGCAAGCCGCGCATGGCGCAAGAGGTTGCGCGGGCTGCCGGATCAACCCATCGACGCCGGCGATTACGACGTGGTCGTCGTGGGCGGCGGCGTCTCCGGCTGCGCCGCCGCCTTGACAGCGGCGCGCCTCGGCCAGCGCGTCGCGCTGATCCAGGACCGCCCCGTGCTCGGCGGCAACGCGAGCAAGGAGATTGGGCTGATGCCGCGCGGCGCGCAGGGCGCCCTTCTGGCGGAGCTGGCGGCGCGCACGCCCGACGGTGACCTCGCCGCCCTTTCGCTGCTTCAGGCGGAGCCGACCGCCTCGGTCTTCCTCGAGCACCGGATCGTCGCCGCCGCCCGCGAAGGCGACCGGATCGTGTCAGTCGACGCCGTCCAGGCTCGCGGCGGCGTTGAGCGTCGTTTCAAGGGGCGCATCTTCGTCGACACCAGCGGCGTGGCGCAGCTCGGCGTCCTGGCGGGCGCCGAGACCCTCTTCGGCCGGGAGGCGCAGTCGGACTATGGCGAAGCCTATGCGCCCGAAAGAGCCGACCACATGCACCACGGCAACACGCTGTTCTTCCGCACCAGCATGGCGGATCACCCCGTGCCGTTCCCGGACGTGCCGTGGGCGACGGAGGTGTCGAAGGACTACGCCAATCTCAGCGGCCAGCTGACCAAGCCAGGCGCGGAGAACGGTCCCGGCCCGGCCGCGAACGCCAACCCTGACAACCCGACCTTCCAGTTCAGCGCCGACCCGAGTCAGGCCTGGATGAACCAATTTCCGGCCACCCACTACTGGGAATACGGCCAGTGGCTCGACCCCTATACGTCAGGCGAACTGGTCCGCGACTACCTGATGCGGGCGCTCTACGGGACGTTCTCCAACGTCAAGAACATGGAACCCGAGGCCTACGCCAACCTCGAGTTCGACTGGATGGCCTTTGTGGCCGCGCAAGGCGAGTTCCGCCGCTACAAGGGCGACCATGTGCTGACCGAGAACGACATCCGCGAGCACACCCGCTACAACGACCTGCTGGTCAGCAACGATGGGTTCTTCTGCATCCACTGCGCCTGGGCGCCGGGCGAAGGCAAATACGACTTCCGCCTGAAGGACTGGATCATGGACCTTCGCGACCAGCAGCCCTACGGCATCCCGTTCCGTTGCCTGTACTCAGCCAACATCGACAACCTGCTGATGGCCGGCAAGCACATCAGCGTCACCCACGTTGCCAGCTCTTCGACCAAGTTCATGGGCAACGGCGCGCAGCACGGCATGGCCACGGCTGCCGCCGC
>DATJRL010000174.1:0-10079 GCA_035504785.1 Caulobacteraceae bacterium | reverse complement strand
TCGCCGAACGCCGGCACGTAACGATGACGATCACGTCATACGAGGCAATTCCTACCCCGGCGCCTCGATGAGTCCACACGGCCGCGGCGGAATCCGCCGCCATCCATGGCGCATATGCCACACCCGCTCCGCGCCAGGCGGACCGGAGCGACGTCGTCCAGAGGCTAGGCGCTCGCCGCCCCGCCCTTCTTCTCGGCGTAGATCAACAGCGGCTGGGCGCGGCCCTCCACCACCTCGGCGTTCACCACGACTTCTTCCACGCCCTGCATGGTCGGGAGCTCGAACATGATGTCCAGCAGGATGCCTTCCAGGATCGAGCGCAGGCCCCGCGCGCCGGTCTTGCGCGCGATGGCCTTGCGGGCGACGGCTTTCAGAGCGTCGTCGGAGAACGTCAGGCCCACGTTCTCCATCTCGAACAGGCGCTGGTACTGCTTGACGAAGGCGTTCTTCGGCTCGGTGAGGATCTGCACCAGGGCCGCCTCGTCGAGATCGTCCAGGGTGGCGATCACCGGCAGGCGGCCGATGAATTCCGGGATCAGGCCGAAGCGCTGCAGGTCGTCGGGTTCGACCTGGCGCAGGATTTCGCCGGTGCGGCGCTCGTCCGGGTCGGCCACTTTGGCCGAGAACCCGATCGAAGTGCCCTTGCCGCGGCTGGAGATGATTTTCTCGAGGCCCGCGAAGGCGCCGCCACAGATGAACAGCATGTTGGTGGTGTCGACCTGCAGGAACTCTTGCTGCGGATGCTTGCGTCCGCCCTGCGGCGGCACGGAGGCGACGGTGCCTTCCATGATCTTCAGCAGCGCCTGCTGCACGCCCTCGCCCGAAACGTCGCGGGTGATCGAGGGGTTGTCCGACTTGCGGCTGATCTTGTCGACTTCGTCGATGTAGACGATGCCCCGCTGCGCGCGCTCGACGTTGTAGTCCGCCGCCTGGAGCAGCTTCAGGATAATGTTCTCGACGTCCTCGCCGACATAGCCCGCTTCGGTGAGCGTGGTGGCGTCGGCCATCGTGAACGGCACGTCGATGATTCGAGCCAGCGTCTGCGCCAGCAGGGTCTTGCCGACGCCCGTCGGACCCACGAGCAGAATGTTGGACTTGGCCAGTTCGACGTCGTTGTTCTTCTGCGCGTGATTCAGCCGCTTGTAGTGGTTGTGCACCGCGACCGAGAGCACCTTCTTGGCGTGATCTTGCCCGATCACGTAATCGTCGAGCACCTCGCGGATTTCGCGCGGCGTCGGCACCCCGTCCTTCGATTTCACGAAAGCGATCTTGTGCTCTTCGCGAATGATATCCATGCACAGTTCGACGCATTCATCGCAGATGAATACCGTCGGCCCGGCGATAAGCTTTCTAACCTCGTGCTGGCTCTTGCCGCAGAAAGAGCAATAGAGGGTGCTCTTGCTGTCGCCGCTCGCGGCTTTCGTCATCGTCGTGTCTCACTCTCGAACGGCGTCGAACGAACTGACACGCCGCGGGCTACCCGCGTAGCGTCCAGCAAGGCCTTGCAGGATACGCGCCGCGAGTTGTCTAATTCTTGACATTCCCCGATCCGGGCGAGGATCACAAGCCTTGGTCGCCGACTCTTGGCGGGTAAGCCGCCCCCGTGTGCCTTTCCGGGTCGCCTTTCTGGGTCGCATTTCGCGCAGGTTCGGAGAATGAGGTTTCCCAATATGGGAGTGGACGTCGCCGCCCGCCAGGACGTGTTCAGGCCGCTCGTGGCCTTCGATTTCGACGGCACCCTGACCAGCCGCGACAGCTTTCTGGCCTTCCTGGCGTGGCGCGCAGGCGGCGCGGGCTATCTCGCCGGCCTGGCGCGGACCCTGCCGGCGACGTTCGCCTACCTCCTGGACCGCGATCGTGGACGGCTGAAGGCCGCGGCGGCCAAGCAATTCCTGGGCGGTCTCACCCGCGCCGAGCTCGAAAAGGAAGCCCAGGCGTTCGCCACCGAGCAGGGGCGGCAGCTGTTGCGGCCCGACGCGCTGCGGGCGTGGCGGCGCTGGCAAGGCGACGGTGCGCGGCTGGTCATCGTCACCGCCAGTCCGGAGACCCTGGTCGCCCCGATCGCCCGCGGCCTCGGCGCCGACCTGCTCATCGGTACGCGGCTCGCGTTCGACGCGGCGGACCGCTTCACGGGCGACCTCGACGGCGCGAACTGCCGCGGGCCGGAAAAAGTCCGTCGGCTGCGCGAAGCGTTCGGCGAGGATGTCCGGCTCGAAGCCGCCTACGGCGACACCGACGGCGACCGGGAAATGCTGGCGCTCGCCGAAGAACAGGGCATGAAGGTGTTCAACGGAGCCACGCCGAGAGGGGTCCTATGAAGCACGCCGGGCAGGCCGCCCTCGACGGCGTCGAACCGCTGCTGGCTCGCATCCGCGATGTCGGGGTCCTCAGGGAGAAGAGCCGCGGCGTCTTCTATTTGAAATCCCGCGCCTGGCTGCACTTCCATGAGGATCCGGCCGGCATGTTCGTCGATGTTCGCGCACAGGACGGCAAGGAGTTCGAGCGGCTCAAGCTGGATCCGGGGGCCGAGCGCGAGATCCTGTCGCGTCTCGAGCGCCTCGCGTCGCCGCCAAGGGCATGACCGACCTTCCCGCCCTCCCCGACCTGAAGGTCGCGGTCGAAGGCGCCGTGGCCGAGGTGCGGCTCGACCGGCCTCGGGCCCGCAACGCCTTGTCGCTGTCGCTGATGCGTCAGCTGATCGAGATCGCCGGGTTCTTCGCCAAGTCCACGGATGTCCACGCCGTGATCCTGGCCGGCGCCGACAGCTACTTCTCCGCCGGCGCCGACCTCGCCGACCCCGAGCGCCTCGGGCGCGGCGCCACGCGGCTGCAGCGCCGGCAGGCGGCCAGGCTCGGCCCGGACATGTGCCAGGCGTGGGAGGACCTCGAGCAGATCACCATCGCCGCGGTCGAAGGATATTGCATCGGCGGCGCGGCGGCCCTGGCGGTGGCTTGCGACTTTCGCATCGCCGGCGAGGGCGCCTATCTGCGCCTGCCGGAGATCGCGCTGGGCATGAACATGAGTTGGCGCAGCCTGCCCCGTCTCGCCACGCTGGTCGGGCCGTCGCGAGCCAAGCGCTTCGCCATCTTCTGCGAGCCCTGCCCCGCCGAGGAGGCCCTCGCCTGGGGCATGATCGACGCGATGACTCCCGCCGGCGGTGCGCTGGCCGCCGCCCGCGCCTGGGCCGCCAAGGTCGCCGCCCTGCCCCCGATCCCGGTGCGCATGACCAAGGAAGCGATCAACGCCGCCGCCGGCGCCCTGCATCGCGCCACGTCCGTCATGGACCGCGATCAGTGGCTGCTCACCAGCGACACCGGCGACTTCGCCGAGGGCGCCCGCGCCTTCCGCGAGCGGCGCAAGCCGACGTTCAAGGGCGACTGACGCGCCGCGCGCGGCCGCCGGGTCAAGCTGGGCCGTCGAGCCGTTGGCGCTTGACGGTGACGGCGGCTGGGGGCAGCGTCTCGTCGTCCTCTCGGAGGTTTCGACCCGTGTCTCGAGCGTAGTCCCCTCGACTTCGCGCCCCGCTTCGGCGGGATCCGGCGGCCGCCGCTCGCGGCCGCGATCGTCCGTTACGAGACACCCCATGACCGCTGAAGATGCGCCCGCCGCGCCGCTGGCCGCGCGCCAGTATCTGGGCTCGGCCGACCTTCCCGCCCTGCTCGATTTCGCCAGCCGCTGCACCGCGCAGCGCTCGCCGCTCGGCTGCTCCTGGCACCCCGGCGACATCATCTGGGCGCTGCAGACCCGCGCCGACGAGCCCCAGCCCTGGCGGTTCTGGGTCGGCCCCGACGGCGTCGAGGCGATGGCCTGGTTCGAAAGCGACGGCGAAGTGTGGATCGAGACGCTGCCCGCCTCGGAGTCGCTGGCGGCGGACGCCGTCGCCTGGGTCGAGGCGGCCTGGCGGTCGCAACTCGCCGGTGAAGGCCGCGACCCGTCGACGCCGGTCCAGATTCGCGCGGAGTCGCACGACGCCGACCGCATCGCCGCACTCGAGGCCCTCGGCTACCGGAAGGCCGGCGCCGCCGGCGTCGGATTTCGCCTGCGCCTCGACCTCCCGGTCCCGCCGGCGGCGTTGCCGCCCGGCTATTCGGTGCGCGACAGCGTCGGCGTCGATCCCGCCTTGCGGGCCGCCGCCCACCGAGCCGCCTGGGACCACCTGGAGCACCTCGGCATGCCGAACGCGACGTCGCGCTTCTCCACCGAGGCCTACCTCAGCCTCACACGGCTGCCGGTCTACGATCCGACCCTCGACATGCTGGCCGTCGCCCCGGACGGGACGCTCGTCGCCAGTTGCATCTGCTGGCCGGATGCGCCGAGCGGAGTGGCGACGTTCGAGCCGGTCGGCGTTGCGCTCGCCCATCGCGGCCGGCGGTTGACTGGCGCGATCCTTCGCGAGGCCGCCACGCGTCTGAGGGCGCGTGGGCACACGGAAGCCCGCGTCGGCACCGCCCACTTCAATCTTTCGGCGATCAAGGCCTACCTGGCCGCGGGCTTCGAGCCCGCCGGAGCGTCGCACTGGTGGGCGAAGACTCTGGGCTGAGTCGACGGCGACGCCCCTACTCCAGGCGCCAGTCGATGCGCGCATCGAGTGGCCGGGGGTGCGGCCGGTGAGGTCGGCGGCAATGCGTTGGCCGGCGCTCTGGGCGGCGCGGACGAGGTCCCAATCGATCCAGCCGAGCCTGGCCTTGAGGCGATTGCTCCAGACGCCGCGGGGGATCGAGCGCCACGGCGACGAACTCGCCCTTGGCGTCTTGCAGGCCGAACTCGAAGGCGTCGCCCTCGGGATTGGTCGCCGGCCGGTCGTCGGAGCGGATCAGGCGAAACGAGACTTCGGCCTCGCCCGCCAGGCCCCTAGGCCCCGGTGGCTTCGGAACGCGTCTCGTAGATATGGTCGACGATGCCCCACTCCTTGGCCTCTTCGGCGCTCATGAAGTAGTCGCGGTCGAGCGTGCGCTCGACCTCCTCGTAGGTTCGCCCGCAATGCTTGGCGTAGAGCTCGTTGAGCCGGCGCTTGGTCTTGATGATGTCCTCGGCGTGGCGCTCGATGTCGGAGGCCTTGCCCTGGAAGCCGCCGGAGGGCTGGTGCACCATGATGCGGGCGTTGGGCAGGGTGATGCGCAGGCCTGGCTCGCCGGCCATCAGCAGGAACGAGCCCATCGACGCGGCCATTCCCATGCAAACCGTCGATACCGGGCTCTTGATGTACTGCATGGTGTCGTAGATCGCGAGACCGCTGGTCACGACCCCGCCCGGCGAGTTGATGTACATGTCGATCTGCTTCTTCGGGTTCTCGCTCTCCAGGTAGAGCAGCTGCGCGCAGATCAGCGCCGCCATCCCGTCTTCCACCGGTCCGTTCAGGAACACCACCCGCTCGCGCAGCAGCCGCGAGAAGATGTCGAACGCCCGTTCGCCGCGGCTGGACTGCTCCACGACCATAGGCACGAGGTTGGCCGTGGCGCCGAAGGTCGGGGCGCCGAAGGTAGGATTGAACGGATCGTTCATCAGGATGCTTTCTCGCGAGATGGCGCGTCGGGGCGCGCCTTAAGAGGCCACGCATATCGCGTGACGCCTGCGCCGTTGCAACCTCTCGCCGGAGCCGGCGGAAAGAACGGCGTTACTTGGGCTTGGCCTTCGCGGCGGGCCTGGCCTTGGCCGCCGGCTCTTCCGCGCCCTTCGCGGCGGCCGGCGCTGCGGCCGCTTTCGCTTTTGCCGGCTTCGCAGTCTTGGCCTTGGCGGGCGCCGCCGCCGCGGGCGCGGCTTCTTCCGCCGGCGCCGCTTCCGAGGCCGGCTTGGCCGCCTTGGCCTTGGCGGGCTTCGACGCCTTTGCCTTTGGCGCCGGCTTGGCCTCCCCGTAGCCCTCGGGCATCTCGTCCTCTGCCAGCAGTTCGTCCTTGCTCACCGGCTTGTCGGCGACCTGTGCGCGCGACAGGATCAGATCGACCACCTTCTCCTCGAAGATCGGCGCCCGCAGCGAAGCCTGGGCGTTGGCGTTCTGGCGCATCAGGTCGAAGATCTGCTGGGCCTGGGCGCCGAAGCGGAGCGCCTCCTGGCGCATGGCCTCGTTCAATTCCTGGTCGCTGACCACGACGTTGTTGCGGCGGCCGACCTCGGCCAGCACCAGCCCGAGCCGCACGCGCCGCTCGGCGATCTTGCGGTATTCCGCCTTCAGCTCGTCGTCGCTCTTGCCTTCGTCCTCGGGCGCGAGTTCGCCGCGCTCCTTGTCGGCCTCGACCTGTTTCCAGATGCTCTCGAACTCGGCCACCACCATGCGAGGCGGCAACGGGAAGTCGTGTCCCGAGTCCAGCTTGTCGAGCAGCGCGCGCTTCAGCTTGAAACGCGAGGTCTGGGCGTACTGGCTCTCGAGGTTGACCTTCAGCGCGTTCTTCAACGCTTCCAGATCGCCCATCCCGAGCCGTTCGGCCAGGGCGTCGTCCGCCTTGGCCTCCACCGGCGCCTTCACGTCCTTGACCTTGACCTCGAACTCGGCGGCTTTCCCCTTGAGGCGGTCCACCTGGTAGTCGTCGGGAAAGGTCACCTTCACCGTGCGCTCGTCGCCCGGCGTGGCGCCGACGAGTTGTTCCTCGAAGCCGGGGATGAACTGACCGGCGCCCAACACCAGCTGCGCGTCCTCGGCCGAGCCGCCCTCGAACGGCTGGCCGTCGATGCGGCCGACGAAGTCGATCACCACCTGGTCGTCGGTCCTGGCCTTCTTGTCCTTGCCGGCGCGCGACTCGTACGTGCGGCTCTGCTTGGCCAGATCCGCCAGCGCCTCGTTCACCTCTTCGGCGCTCGGCTCGTACACCAGCCGCTGCAGCGACAGCGCCGCCACGTCGGCCGGCTCGAAGTCGGGCATCACATCGACGCTGAGGTCGTAGTTGAGATCTTCCTTGCCGGCGATGACCGCGTCCATGTCGGACTGCGGCTGCAGGTCCGGTTGCGCGGCGACGCGCAGGTTGCGGTCGTTCAGCACCTGCTGGCTGGTTTCGTTGATGGTCTGCTCGACCACCTCGCCCATCAGAGCCTTGCCGTAGATGCGGCGAACGTGGGCCGCGGGCACCTTGCCGGGACGAAAGCCGCGCAGGTTCAGGCGCGGCGCGATCTCCGCGATCTTCGCCTCCAGCCGCTCGCCCAGCTCGGTCGCGTTCACGGTCACGCCGTAGGTGCGGCTGAGGCCTTCGCCTGATTTTTGAATGACTTGCATCGATCCGTTCTCGTCACGGCGATCGCGCCGCGCGGGCTTTCCTGAACAACAACGCCGCCGCCAAGGTGCGTCCTGGCCGGCGGCGCGAAACGAGCGGCCCTTATGTCACGCACCTCACCACGTCTCAAGTAGCCCCCGCCAGCGCCTTTGCGCACAGGCCCGGCCCTGCTAGGAGCGGCCTGCCCTGGGCGGATGTGGCGGAACTGGTAGACGCACTGGATTTAGGTTCCAGCGCCGCAAGGCGTGGAGGTTCGAGTCCTCTCATCCGCACCAGAAACGGCGGCAGGGGCAGCTTATTGGCCGGCGGGGAAGTTGCAGCGCTGCACCCACTGGCCGTGGATGCGCACGCTCTTGCAGGTTCCGTTGTCGCCCGGCTTGGCCGCGGCGACGACGTGGTGACGGGGCGCAAGGCGATGATGCTTGCCCTTCGCCGTCACCGCGGCGTGGTGGTGACGGCCGCGCAGCGGGGCGACCTCGCCATGGTGGCGACGCCCGTGCGCCGCGGTCTTCAACGCGGGCTTGGTCGCCGCGTGATGCCGGCGATGGTGATGGTGTGTCGTCGCCGTCTTGGCCGGCGGCGCCTTGTGGTGATGGTGGTGGACGCGCGCCTCGGCCGCGCCGGCCAGAGCGAGCGCGGCCGTCGCGATGACCGCGACCAGCGCGCGCATGGGATGGCTCATGGACATCTTCTCCGAGATTGGCGGAAAGTCGCCCCCGCTCGCGGCCGCCAAGCCGGCCGTCAACGACGCTTCAGTAGGTCGGTCAGCACCTTCGGCGCAAGGCCGGGCAAATCCTCGCTGATCAGGCCGGGACCAAAGGCCGCGGCGCAGGCCGCGTGGATCCAGGCGCCGGCGCAGGCGGCCTCGAAGCTGTCCATGCCCTGCGCCAACAAGCCGCCGATGAAGCCGGAGAGACAGTCTCCCGAGCCGGCGGTGGCCAGCCAAGGGACGCCGTTCAGGTTCACCGCCGCCCGCCCGTCCGGCGCGGCGATCACGGTGTCGGCGCCCTTCACCAGCACGACGGCCCCGGCCCTGCGCGCCGCTTCCCGAGCCGCCTCCACCTTGCTCGGCGCGGACCGCAGCAAACCCGGAAACACCCGCTCGAACTCGCCGGGGTGCGGGGTGAGAACGTCGTCGCGGTCGAGGGCGCTGAACAGTTCCTCCGGATCGTCGCGGAAGACCGTGAGCGCGTCGGCGTCGATCACCAGCGCCGCGCCGGTGCGGGCGAGCGCCAGCACGTTGGCCAGCGTCTCGTCGTTGACGCCCGCGGCCGGACCGATCACCGCGGCCTCGGCCGCCTGGCCGGCGGCTTCCAGCTCCTGCTCGGTCTCGAACGGCGCCAGCATCACCGCCTCCAGGTGCGCCGCGTTCACCGCCAGCGCGTCGGAGGGCGACAGCACCGTCACCAGCCCGGCGCCGATCCGGAGGCCGGCGCGCGCCGCCAGTCGCGCCGCACCGGTTCGCCACGCCTCGCCGCTGACCACGATCAGCCGTCCGCGACTGTGCTTGTGGGCCGTCTCCTTCGGCCACGGGAACTTCGCGAGCCAGAGGTCCGGACCGTTCTCGAACAGTTGGCCGCGGGTTTCGCCCAGGCCGATATCGGCCACCACCACCTCGCCGCAGTATTCACGGCCGGGCTGCAGCACGTGGCCAACCTTGCGCCGATGGAAGGTGACGGTGAGTCCGGCGTGGAAGGCCGCGTCGCCGACGGGCTTGCCGGTATCGCCGGAGAGGCCGCTCGGCAGGTCGATGGCGACCACCCGGCCGCTGACCGGCTCCGAGGCCCGAGCCAGGCGCAGCGCCTCGCCGCTCAGCGGCCGGTCGAGCCCGGCCCCGAACAGGCCGACGACCACCAGGTCCGCATCGCCGAAGTCACCCCTGAGCGGCGAGACCGGACCTTCCCAGTCGGCCGCGGCTCGTTTGGCGTCCTCAGTCTTTGGCGTGGCCAGCGCCTCGACCCGGACTTCGTACCCCGCCGCCTTCAGCCGCCTGGCCACGACATAGGCGTCGCCGCCGTTGTTGCCGGGTCCGGCCAGCACCAGCGTCCGGCCGGGCGCGAAGCGGTCGGCGATTGCGTTCGCCACCGCCGCGCCGGCGCGCTGCATCAGGGTGTAGCCGGGCGTTCCGGCGCCGATCGCCGCCCGGTCGGCGGCGGTCATCTCGGCGACCGTCAGAATCTGAGCGGCGGCTGGCATCGTCGCTCAAAGCACGCCGGTGGCGGCCTCGCGGCCCCTTTCAACCAGCGCCAGCTGGCCGTCGTTCAGTTCGAACACCGAGATCGACGCGTGGTCCGGTCGCAGGGAGATCACCCGAGGCTCGCCCGCCAGCGTGGTCAGCACCGCGTTGATGGCGACGAAATGGCTGAACACGGCCGCTTCGGGCCGTGACGCCACCGCGCGCGTCACCTCGCGCCGCCAGGCGTCGTAGTCGAGGTCGCCCTGGATGTCGGCCCACTCGCCCGCGAAGGCGTTACGCAGCCAGGGCCCGCGCTCGGACAGCGACAGCGCCTTCGGCGACGGGATCTCGCCGACGTGCGGATCGATCTCCAGCGGGACGCCGATCGCCTCGGCGAAGGGCCGCGCCGTCTCCCGGCAGCGACGCAACGGCGAAGACACCACCCGCGTCGGCCGTTCGCCCTCGGGCAGCGCCAGCAACGTCCTCGCCGCGGCCTCGGCCTGGCCGCGGCCGAGCTCGTCCAGACCCGGATCGTCGTCGTCGCCGCCCCAGGCGGCGGAGGGTCGGGCGTGGCGGATCAGATAGACGCGGCTCATGGGGCGCGCTCCGGGACAAAGAGATTGTGGACGCCGTCATCGGCCTTGCGCACATGCCCTCGCCGCCCGACGCCTTCAACCCGCTCCAGGTCGCGCAACGTCGCTTCA
>DATJRL010000173.1:0-18605 GCA_035504785.1 Caulobacteraceae bacterium | reverse complement strand
GCAAGGAGATCTGGCGCGGGCGGCTCCCGGCCGGCGGGCAGGCGACGCCCATGACATATGTCTGGAAGGGCCGCCAATACGTCGTCATCGCCTCGGGCGGCCACAGCAAGTCCGGAACCAAGCGGGGTGACCAGGTGGTCGCGTTTGCTCTGCCGAATTGAGTTCTTGGATCACGGTGGTCAGCAGTTCATCTGCCAAAAAGGGTTCGTCACCGCCTCGCCAAAGCGCTGGAGCGGAGTTGGCGAGCAATTCATACAGCGTCACCGTAATCTGCCCGGAAGCGGACGGACCAGCCGTTGGGACGGGCCAAGTGCGATTATTTTGCCGGCTTAAACCGTTCTCGTGCGCAGTTGGCCCTCGTAGTCCCGCTTGCCGATTGGCACGCCGCGCGAGCGCAGGATGTCGTAGGCGGTGACGGCGTGGAAATGGAAGTTGGGCAGCGAAAACGAGAGGATGAGGGTCTCCGGCGTGAAGCGGAGGCGCCGCGGGCCGATCTGGAGTTCCAGCTCCTTGCCCGACCAGCTGTTGACCTCGTCGGGGGTGAACGCCTCCAGCGCCGTGACCGCGTCAGCGATCATCGCCTGCAGATCGGCGAAGGGCTGCGGTCCAACCAGGGCGGGCGGGGCGAACACGCCCGTCTTCACCGCCTCCAGGCCCCATACCGAATGGTGCGCCAGGGCTTCGATCTGGAAGTGGAAAGGCGCCATGTCGTCGATAAGGCGCGCATCCACAAAGTCGTCCGGATCGGCGCCGGTCTCCGTCCAGTACGCGGCTGCCCGGTCGAGGAAGCCCGCGACGGCCCTAACGGTCTGCAGGAAGGTCGGCACGCTGAGGTCGTAGAGTGATGTCGCCATTGGCTTCACCCCGTCGAGTCGGTCTGCGTTAGTGCCGTCTGGCCGCCTTCGCAATGGCTGCCTTGGGTCGAACCCGCCGGCGTCGCGCCCCGCGAGCGCGCCTCAACGCGAGCCGCCGCAGAGACGCCCGAAGGTCGTCGAACGTCGCGTCTTGACATCAATCAACGCATGCTTGGTCCGTCCGAGCCAAGGTCGAGAAACACCCAGGGCGGATCATAGCGATGGTTCCAATTACCTACTTCTCCGACGTCCTGTGCGTGTGGGCTTTCATCGCCCAGCTGCGGGTGGACGAGGTCAAAACGGCCTTCGACGGTCAGGTGAGCCTTGAACTCCGATTCTGTTCCGTGTTCGGCGACACGGCTCGGAAGATCGCCACCCAGTGGGGCGGCAAGGGCGGATACGACGCCTTCAACGACCATCTGCTCCGAGCCGCGGAGAAGTTTCCCGAGGTGACGCTGAACCCCGACATTTGGCGAACGGTGCGTCCTGCGTCGTCCACCGGCCCGCATCTGTTCCTGAAGGCGGCGCAGCTTGCCGAGGATCGTGGACAGGTCTCGAAGGGGACAGCGGAGAAAGCGATGTGGGCCATGCGCAGCGCCTTCTTTCGCGACGCGCGCGACATCGCGCAATGGCAGATCCAGCGCGAGGTGGCCGCCTGCGTCGACGCCGACATCAGGGCGATTGAGGCTCTGATCCAGAGCGGTTCGGCCTTCGCGGCCCTGGCTTCCGATTACCACGACGCCGCCAGCATGGGCATTCAGGGAAGCCCCACGTTCGTGCTGAATGATGGTCGCCAGAAGCTCTATGGCGATGTCGGCTACAGGATCATCGAAGCCAACATCCAGGAGCTGATCCGCGACCCGCACCCGGATCACGCCAGCTGGTGCTAGGTCGGTGGAGTAGCGTCCCGACATTCATGCCGACTTCGCCAACCTCATTGTTCATGCGGGCGGCTTCGGGCCTGAAAGCGGCCCCTCCCAAATTCCGCTCAGAGCCGGAGGCGGACCCAACGTCCTCGGCTCGAAGCGCGCGCCACCTTGAAACCGACGGTAACGTTACCCAGATTGTTGGGTTTGGGTGGAGAGTTCTCAGGTGCGCCAGCGGGTTTCGGGGAGTCGACGATGGGACCGGCGCGTGTGGCGTGAGCCGTAAAGTACGGTGAATCTACGGTGGCGAAGGCGAATTCCGCAGGGCGAAGCCGTCGGGAGCGGCCCTCGGAACGGTGATGTTTACGGTGGCGATACGGTGCGGAACGGCTCGCGGGACGCCGTACGGCCACTCGTGCTCCGCGGGCAGCCGCCCGCCCGGGTCGCGGCGGCCGCGTCGGAGCAGGGTCACCACCAAGAACACAAAGAACACGAAGGCGCGCTCGGCGCGCGGCGAGTCGTGGGTATCGGCGTCCGGAATTGTCCGGCGCGCCGGCGCGCCCTTGGTGTCCTTTGTGTCCTTCGTGGTTCAATAGGACGCGAATGGAGGCGGCGATGGCGGAAGACCGGTTCGAGATCGTCGAGCAGCGCGATCTCCACGTCGGCATGCGCGACGGCGTGCGGCTGGCGACCAATGTGTTTCTGCCGGGACGCGCCGGCGAGGTCGCGGCCGGCCGATTTCCGACCGTGCTGGCGCGCACGCCCTACGGCAAGGACTTCGGCGTCATCGCGACGCTGCACCGGCGGTTCACGCCCCGCGGCTACGCCTTCGTGGTGCAGGACGTGCGCGGGCGGTACGGCTCGGAGGGTCGCTGGCGGCCGCTGAGCGACGACGGCGACGATGGCGTCGATCTCCTGGCCTGGATCGCGGCGCAGCCCTGGTCCGACGGGAAGGTCGGCACGATCGGAACCTCCTATGTCGGCGGCACGCAGCACGCGCTGGCGCTGAAGGGCTCGCCGCACCTGGCGGCGATGGTCCCGGTGGACGCCATGAGCAACCCCGGCCAGTTCGGCATTCGCCACGCCGGGGCGTTCGAGATGCGCTGGCTGAACTGGGTGCTGCAACTCGGCAACCCGAACCTGCACGCGCTGAACCAGGTCGGTGAACGGACCGACGAGGTGCGCTCCGCCGATGGGACTCCGACCGGCGCCTGGACCTTGCCCCTGGGCGGCGTCGCGACCCCCGCCGAGAACTGGGAGCTGCGCGACCGGCTGGCGTCGCGCGAGGCGGCGATCGCGCGGGTCGGAGGCGACGCGGCGGCCCGAGCGGAGCTGAAGGCGATGGGCGAGCGCTCCCGCGAGTTCGCCCGCGCGCTGCCGTTGGCCGCGGGCGCGACCCCGCTCCGCCATGCGCCCGACTACGAGGCCTGGCTGCTGGCGGCGATGACGCACGGCGACAACGACGCCTGGTGGGCCGGCATGGGCGTCGACGTGGCCGCCAACGCGGCGGCCTATCAGGACATCCCGGTGCTGCATGTCACCGGCGCCTACGACAGCTGGGGCGGGCCGGTCGCCAATCTCAACTTCCCGGCGCTCACCGCCGCCAAGCGCAGCCGGCAGCGGCTGCTGTTCGGTCCCTGGACGCACGGCCAGCAGGCGATGAGCTACGCCGGCATGGCCGAGTTCGGTCCGGATGCGGCGATCGACCTGCGGGCCGAGGAGCTGCGCTGGTTCGATCGATGGCTGAAGGGTGAGCCGAACGGCGCCGAGGCCGATCCGCCGGTGCGGGTGTTCGTGATGGGCGCGGGCGACGCGCACCGCACGCCCGAGGGCCGGGTCTTCGTCGGCGGCCGGTGGCGAGACGAGCCGGCATGGCCGATCGCGCGGGCGGCGGAGACCGCGTTCTTCCTCCAAGCAGGCGGCGGCCTCTCGACCGCGCCGCCCGGCGTCGCCGCGCCGACCCGCTACCGCTTCGACCCCCGCGATCCGGTTCCGTCGATCGGCGGCGCCGTCTCCTCGCAGGGCGACCTGATGCAGGCCGGGGCGCAGGATCAGCGGCAGCGTCGCGAGCTGTGGCCTTGCACGACCGATGCGCCGCTTTCCAATCGGCCCGACGTCCTGGTCTTCCAGACCGAGCCGCTGGCGGCCGATCTGGAGGTGATCGGGCCGCTGGTGGTGAAGCTCTGGGCCAGTTCCGACGGGCCGGACACCGACTTCACCGCCAAGCTGGTCGACGTCTATCCGTCCAACCCCGACTTCCCGGACGGCCTGGCGCTCAACATCGGCGACAGCATCGTCCGCGCCCGCTATCGCAACTCGCTCGCCCAGGTGGAGATGCTGGAGCCGAACCGCCCGTACGAGTTCGCGATCGAGCTCTACCCGACGGCGCTCGTCTTCCAGAAGGGACACCGCGTCCGCGTGGACATCTCCTCCAGCAACTTCCCCCGCTTCGACGTGAACCCCAACACCGGCGAACCGCTGGGCGCCAACACCGCCTGGCGGGTGGCCGAGAACGCCGTGTTCCACGACCCGGCGCACCCCTCGCGCCTGCTGCTGCCGGTCATGCCGGCGTGATTTTGGGCTTTAGCCATCGCCGCGTCGGCCATGCCGGTCGGCTAACATCTGGTCGGTCGACGGAAGGTCACTCCCCACGTCATGGCCGGGCTCGTCCCGGCCACCCATTGGGCAGTCGCTGAGCGAGAGAGGGAGAGATCGCTGTCGTACGGGTAGCCTCGACGGCATATCCGGAAGGCGGAGCCATGGGTGGCCGGGACGAGCCCGGCCATGACGTGCGAGTCGCCGAACGCAAGGGCCGAGACTGACCGTCGGCCATGACGAGTTTGGAGGGGGCGAAACCTAATCCGGGTCGAGCCGGATCACCTGGCGGGCGACGTTCTCGATGGCGGGGCGCGAGTAGAGCATCGGCACGAACTCGCCCTTGGCCCACAAAGGGAAAAGGTCGCCGTAGTGGGGGCTGTCGGGGTCGCCGGACTGGCCGGGCGAGTTGATCACCAGGCTGTTGTCCCAGTCGCCGACGTCCACGACCATGCGGAACGAGGCGCCGGTGATGGCGGCGAAGTCGTCCATCCGATAGGTCGCGGCGCAAGGCGTCGTCGCCGAGCCGCGCAGGGGCAGGGGGCCATGGGTCATCCGCTCGGCCAGCGCCGGGTCGGCCGCCGCGGCCGCGGCCGGCGCGAAGCGCGCGTGGTGCAGGTCGCCCCAGCGCCAGGCCGACATATCGGGCCCGAGCCGCCCGCCGATCTCGTCCAGCGCCGAGCGCAGGCTGGCGAGCAGCACCTCGCGGCGCGCGGCGCCCGGATCGGACCCCAGCATCGCGTCCGGCGACTCCAGGTAGGTGGTCACCGCGTAGGTCGCGCCCGGCGTCACCGGCACGACGCCGGAGGCCGGCGCGGCTTTGGCGATGGTGTGCTGCGGCAGGTGCTTGTTGAGCCAGACCTCGGCGATGGCCGCCGCGGCGCTCTTCTCGGACACGTGGCCGTCCCAGGCTTCGAGCAGCGCCAGCGCCCGCGCGACCTCCGGATCGGGCGAGCTCAGCCCCTTCAGCAGCGCGACGGCGCGCAGCGCGGCGAGGCTGTAGTCGTCCACCTGCAGGTCGGCGCTGTCCTGCAGCGTCACGCGGTCGTTCGCCGCCAGCACGGTCTCGATGCGGATCGCCCGCGACGGGTCGGCCCATTCGAACCCGACCTTGTTCGCCTCGGCTGGATAGCCTTCGGGGAGGTTCATCTCGTTGGCGGTCTGGAACCAGCCCTTGGCGGGGTTGTAGACGCTGGGCAGCTCGGTTTCCGGATCGAGGAAGCCGCGCCACTCGTAACGTCCGTCGCCCGGGACCGGCATCAGGCCGTCCCAGTTGTCTCGGCGCGGCAGCTTGCCGGCGGTGGCCCAGCCGATGTTGCCGCCCACGTCGGCGTAGACGAAGTTCATCGAGGCCGCGCCCCAGTGGGTCAGCGCCTGCTTGAACTCTGGCCAGTTGCTCGAGGTCTGGTAGCGCGAGGCGGAGAAGTAGGACGATGTGCCAGGCTCGCTCCAGACCGTGCGCAGGGCGAAGGCCCGGCCCGCCGCTTCGTCGATCTTCAATACCGGTCCGTGGCGCGTGAAGCAGAGTTCGACTTCGCGCGGGGCCTGACCCTTGACAGCGATCTGCTCGCGCACCAGCCGCATGTCCTCCCAGCCGCCGTCGTAGCGGTACTGGCGCGGGTTCGCCGGGTTCAGCTCGTAGACGTAGAGGTCTTCCTGGTCGGCCGGGAAGATGGTGATGCCGAAGGCGATCTTGCCGTTGTGGCCGATGGTGACGCCGGCCAGGTGCAGCTCGCCCGCGCCGATCACCGACAGGCCCGGCGCCTCCAGATGGCAGACGTAGCGGATCGATGGCGCGCCCAGCACGCGGTGCGGGTCGCTGGCCAGCATGGCGCGCCCGGTCGCGGTGCGATGCGGCGCGACGACCCAGTTGTTGGAGCCGTGGGCCGACGCCTCCTCCGACGAGGTCCAGTGGTCCACCGTGCCCGCCTTGGCCCCGAAGGCGACCTCCTTGGTGCCGAGGAAGTAGTCGGCCAGCACGTCGGGCGGCAGGTCGTCGGGGTCGAGGCCCTCGGGGATGGTCCGCGTATGCTCCGGCTCCAGCTTGCGGCGCAGGCGGTCCGCGTCGAGGCCGGCGGCGGCGATAACCCGTGTCCGGATCATCTCGTATTCGGCGTTGCGGATCAGCCCATGGCTGCGGATGCGGACGAGGTCTTCCAGCGTCCAGGTCGCCGGCTCGCTGCCGGTCAGCTCGAACTCGACCGGCCGGGGCGCCCTGCGGGCGCGGACCAATCCAACGTAGGCGTTGTACCCCTCGATCCAGGCCGTCGACCAGGCCTTGGCGTCCGCGCCGTAAGCGGCCCACTCGTCCTCCAGGCTGCCGCGGTAGAGGAACAGCCGGCAGGCGCGGTCCTGCGCGACATAGGCCGGTCCAAAGCTCTCGGAGAGCCGCCCGAGGCCACGCTTGCGCCACAGGTCCAGCTGCCAGAGCCGGTCGCGGGCCGCATTGAAGCCCTGGACGAAGAAGGCGTCGTGCACCGTGCCGGCGTAGATGTGCGGGATGCCCCAGGGATCGACGAGAATCTCCGCCGTCTGATCGAGCCCTGCGACCTTCAGGGTCCGCTGTTCCGCACGCCTCGGATCGTCCGCCATCGCCGCCTCATGCATGAATTCGGAAGGTGGGCCACCAGTCCGAGATCGCCTCGCCGTCGTAGACTGCGATGTCGCCGAACTGCAGGAAAACGCCCTCGCTCTCGGTTGGGCGAAGGAACACGAAGTCGTCCTGCGCCAGCTCCACCTTGTCCGAGCCGGCGAGCATGGACCTGCCCCCGTAGAGCGCGCTGAAGCGCAGCCCTTTCGGCGACACCGGCCGGGCGTCGCCATAGCCGCCATAGAGGAAGAAGCCCCGGCGGCTGTTGGGGTCGAGGGCGTTGAACGCCCCCGTGAGGCGCTCGCGGCGCGGATAGACCGCGGGGTCCATCACTTTCAGCACCGGCTCGGCGATGAACGCGGCGGGCCGCAGCTCGGCAAGGGTCGGCAGGTCGTAGTGGGCCGGTTTCACGAACGCCGAGCCGATGGAGACCTCGTTGGCGTAGGGGTCGTGCAGGTGGAAGGCGAAGGTCGGGCTGCCGGCGGTGTTGAGCGTCAGCCCGGCGACGCCTCCCAGCCTCTCCGACAGCAGGTGCGCCGCCGCGCCGTAGCGCTCCTGCGCCTTCGCCGCTTCCGTCTCCGGCGACTTGGCCGCCGGCACATGGGCGTCGTAGCCCATAAGCCCCGCGATCGAGAGCAAGGGTTCGAGCTGGACGAGGTCGATCGCCCGGCCGAGCGCCTCCAGGTCGGGCAGCCCGCCGCGGTGCAGGCCGACGTCGAATTCGAGGTTGATGCGCATCGGCTGGTTGGTCGCTCGGGCGATCTCGGCGTACTCGGCGATGCGGTGGGCGCTGTCGGCGAGCCACTGCGGCCGGGCCGCCGCGGCGTGGCTGTTGGCGTGGCGGCGCACGAAATCGGCCACCTGCACGGCCGGCAGCGGGCGGCCGGTCAGCACGTCGGCGTCCGGATAGTAGGTCGCCGTCTCGTCCAGCATGACGCCGTTGAACACCATCAGCCGTTCGGCGCCCGAGCCTTCGAGCACCCGGCTCAGCAGCCCCGGCGCCGGCAGCGACTTGGAGACGACGCGCAGCGCCATCGGCGACGGCTCGAGCGCGTGGCGGATGGCCGCGATGTTGGCGTCCAGCCGGTCGCGGTCCACCACCAGGGTCGGCTGGGCGACGCCGGCATGCTTCAGAGCGTTCTGCAGGCCGGCGAAATAGGCGTCGTGGCCGCCTTGGCCGCGGTCGGGCTCACGCAACCCCGGGAAGACCCGCGACGCCAGGGCGGCGGCGCGCAGGGCCAGCGGATCTTGCGGCAGGGTCTTCAACCAGGCGCCTCCGAAACCTCGCGCCGGACACATCGCGACAATTCCTCGCGCGGGGCAAGAGGCGGGCCGTGGTCAGAGCCACGGCAGGGCCGCTTCGCCGCGCAGGATCGCCTCGGTCTGCGGCGCGTGCTTGGCGCCGCCGCGCTCGTGCAGCACCAGCGGCGGCAAGACCCGCAGCGGCGCCTTGCCGGTCTTGAGGGCGCGGACCAGCACCCGGCTGGCCGGCGCGTCGGCGAAGGGATGGATGGGGCGGATCTGCACCGACCCCGCCTTGGCCGCCAGCAGCCACAGCAGGTCGGCGAGGCGATCGGCGCGGTGGATCACGGTGATGGTCCCGCCCTCGCGGACGGACCGGATCAGGACGCGCATCCAGGCCCCCAGCCCATCCTCGGCCATCCAGGCCGCGGCCTTGGCCGGGTGGGGCGCCCGCAGCCGCGCCGGGTCGTCGAAGAACGGCGGGTTGCAGAGCGCGGCGTCGAACGAGGCGCCGGCCGCGGTTCGGCCGGCCATGTCGGCCACGCGCACCTCGACCCGGTCCGCCAGGTCGTTGCCCTCGATGTTGCGCTGCGCCAGTTCGGCCACGCCCGCGTCGCGCTCCAGCCCGACGAACAGCGCGCCCGCCCGCCTAGCGGCCGCCGCCAGCATCACCGCGCCGACGCCGCAGCCAGGCTCCAGCACCCGGTCGCCCGGCCCCGCGTCGCAGGCCGCGGCGAGCAGCGCGGCGTCGAGACCGGCGCGGTAGCCCTTGGCCGGCTGCCGCAGCAGCACCCGACCGCCGAGGATGCGGTCGTCCGTCACGGCCAGGGCTGTTTCGTCCATAGGATGGTCCCGAAGCTTGTGCTCGCCTTGACGCTCCCCTATCCCCCACCCATTCTCCGCTCGCAACGGCTCGGGGCTCTAAATGCCCTGGGCGCCGACGCGGCGCTGCTAGGAGCCTCTCTTGGACGCAGTCAAAGCGGCCATCTCCCGACCTGTCGGCTCCGTCGAGCGCCTGATCCACCTGGCGAAGGCGGACATGGAGGGGGTCGACGCGCTGATCCTGTCGCGCATGCAGAGCCCGGTGAGCGTGATCCCGCTGCTGGCCGAGCACCTGATCGCGGCCGGCGGCAAGCGCTGGCGGCCCCTGCTGACGGTGAGCGCGGCCCGGCTGGCGGGCGGCCGCGGCGACAACGCCCTGAACCTGGCGGCGGCGGTGGAGTTCATCCACACCGCCACGCTGCTGCACGACGACGTGGTGGATTCCTCGCAGCTGCGCCGCGGCAAGGTGGCCGCGCACCTGATCTGGGGCGCGCCGTCCAGCGTGCTGGTGGGCGACTTCCTGTTCGCCCGCGCCTTCGAGCTGATGGTGGAGACCGGTTCGCTGCGCGCCCTGGAGATCCTCGCCCGCGCCTCGCGGGTGATCGCCGAGGGCGAGGTGCTGCAGCTGACCCGGGCGCACGACCTGAAGCTCAGCCAGGCGACCTATCTGGAGATCATCGGCGCCAAGACCGCCGCGCTGTTCGCGGCCGCGGCCGAGGCCGGCGCGGTGGCGGCCGGCGCCGACGATCGCGAGGCTGCGGCGCTGCGCCAATTCGGCCACAGCCTCGGCCTCGCTTTCCAGTTGGCCGACGACGCCCTCGACTACGGCGGCGCTACCGAGACGCTGGGCAAGAACGTCGGCGACGACTTCCGGGAGGGCAAGGCCACCTTGCCGCTGCTGCTCGCCATGGCGCGCTCCGCGCCGCGCGAGGCCGAGTTCTGGGAGCGCGCCATCGGCCGCAAGGAGCAGACGGATGCCGACTTCCGCCGCGCCCGCGAGCTGGTGGTGGGGGCCGGCGCCCTCGACGCCACCCTCGACCTCGCCGCCGACTACGCCGACGCCGGCAAGCGGGCGCTGGCGATCTTCCCGCGCGGCGAGTGGCGCGAGGCGATGGAGTCCCTGGCTGACTTCACGGTCAGCCGGCGAGCTTAGCGCCGAGCGCCGCAACGGAGGCGCCCCTCGTGCTTCCCCTTCTCCCGTCATGGCCGGGCGCAGTCCCGGCCGCCCAGGAACACCGCGCTAGATATGTTAGGCGCTCGCCATGCATGGGTCGCCGGGACTTCGCCCGGCGATGACGTGGGCGACGCCTCAGCCCGGACCGATCATCTTCTCCGGCCGGACGATCTCGTCGAACTGGGCGTCGGTGACGTAGCCGCCGCCGACGGCTTCCTCGCGCAGCGTCGTGCCGTTCTTATGGGCGGTCTTGGCGATCTTGGCGGCGTTGTCGTAGCCGATGGTAGGGGTCAACGCCGTCACCAGCATCAGCGAGCGGTCGAGGGCGGCCTTGATGTTGTCCTCGCGCGGCTCGATGCCGACCACGCAGTGCTCGGTGAAGCTCTCGCAGGCGTCGCCCATCAGCCGCACCGACTGCAGGAACGTGTAGGCCATCACCGGATTGAATACGTTGAGTTCGAAGTGGCCCGAGGCGCCGGCGAAGGTCAGCGTCGCGTGGTTGCCGAAGATACGGGTGCAGACCATCGTCAGCGCTTCGCACTGGGTGGGGTTGACCTTGCCCGGCATGATCGACGAGCCCGGCTCGTTCTCCGGCAGCGACAGCTCGCCTAGGCCCGAGCGAGGGCCGCTCCCTAGGAAGCGGATGTCGTTGGCGATCTTGAACAGGCTCGCGGCCACCGTGTTGATCGCGCCGTGGGTGAACACCAGGGCGTCATGGGCGGCCATCGCCTCGAACTTGTTCGGCGCCGAGGTGAAGGGCAGGTGGGTGATGCCGGCGATCTTCTCGGCCACCAGTTCGGCGAATCCGACCGGCGCGTTGAGGCCGGTGCCGACGGCGGTGCCGCCCTGGGCCAGCTGCATCAGCATCGGCAGAGTCATCTCGATACGGACGATGCCGTTGGCAAGCTGCTGCACGTAACCGGAGAACTCCTGGCCCAGCGTGAGGGGCGTGGCGTCCTGGGTGTGGGTGCGGCCGATCTTGATGATGTGCGCCCAGGCCTTGGCTTTGACGTCGAGGGCGTCGCGCAACGTCTTCAGCGGCGGCAGCAGATGGCGCACCACCTCCTCGGCCGCGGCGATGTGCATGGCGGTCGGATAGCAGTCGTTGGACGACTGGCTCAGGTTGACATGGTCGTTGGGATGCACCGGGCTCTTGGAGCCCATCTGGCCGCCCAGCAGCTCGATCGCCCGGTTCGAGATCACCTCGTTGGCGTTCATGTTCGACTGGGTGCCCGAGCCGGTCTGCCAGACCGAGAGCGGGAAGTTGTCGTCGAGCTTGCCGTCGATGACCTCCTGGGCGACCTCGACGATGACGTTGCCGAAGTTCGCATCCAGCTTGCCGAGGTCCATGTTGGCCTCGGCGGCGGCGCGTTTGACGACGCCCAAGGCGCGGACGATCGACCGCGGCTGCTTCTCCCAGCCGATCTTGAAGTTCTGCAGGCTCCGCTCCGTCTGCGCGCCCCAATAGCGGTCGGCTGGGACTTCGATCGGCCCGAAGCTGTCGGTCTCGATGCGGGTGGGGCGCGGGCGGGCGTCGCTCATGTAGGCTCCGGCGTCGTTGGCGACGCGGTTTAGCGGCGAGCGACGCCTGCGCGCCACCTCTTTTTTGGCGCCTTGACATCAAGGCATCAACAAATGATGTCTTGATGCATGCGCACGACCCTGACCATCGACGATGATGTCGCCATGCAGCTCGACGAGCTGCGCAAGCTTGATCGCCGCAGCCTGAAGACCGTGGTGAACGACGCCTTGCGGCGAGGGCTGCAGGACATGTCGGGGGATCGCAAGGCAGCTCGCAAGCCAGTCAGGACCAAGTCATTCGACCTGGGTGAAGCCAGGTTCCCGGTGGACAACATCGCCGAGGCGCTGGCGTTCGCCGAGGGCGAAGATTTCAAGTGATCCTCGTCGACGCCAGCCTGCTCCTCTTCGCCACCAACAGCACCTATCCGCAGCATCGGCGCGCCCGAGACTGGCTCGATGAGCGCCTAATCGGCCCGGTTCGAGTGGGCCTGCCGTGGGCTTCGTTGCTTGCGTTCCTGCGTCTGGCGACCAACGGGCGCATGTTTGATCGTCCGCTGCCCATGAACGACGCGTGGCGCCAAGTCGAGACATGGCTGAGCGCCGATGTCGCCTGGACGCCCCTTCCGACGGAGCGACATTCCGAAGTATTGGCCAGTTTGCTCGCTCAGCCGGGCGTCAATGCCAATCTCGTCCACGACGCTGATCTCGCGGCCCTGGCCATCGAGCACGGATTGGAACTCTGCTCCAACGACGGCGACTTCGCCCGCTTCCCGGGCCTGCGCTGGTCGAATCCGCTGCGGGCGTGAGGCTTAAGATTACACCGTGAATCCCTGCGCCGCGAAGGGCAGGGTGCGGATGCGTTTGCCGGTGGCGTCGAAGACCGCGTTGGCCAGGGCGGGCGCGACGCCGGGAACGCCAGGTTCGCCGGCGCCGCCGACGTCGGCGTCCGGACTGTCGAACAGCTCCACCGTCACCACGGGCGTCTGGCGCATGCGGATCAGCTTGTAGGCGTTGAAGTTCTGCTGGTCGGCCTTGCCGCCGGTAAAGCTCATCGCCTCGCCCAGCGCCGCCGAAAGCCCCATCGTGGCGCCGCCTTCGAACTGCGCCTTCACCTGCTGCGGATTGACCGCCGTGCCGACGTCGCCGGCCACGGCGATCCGGGTCACCTTCAGCGTCTGGCCCTCGACGCGCACCTCGACGCCGGTCGCCACCAGCGAGCCGAACGCCTCCACCAGCGCCAACCCCCTGCCGACTCCGGCGCCCTTGGGCTTGCCCCAGTCGATCTGCTCCGCCACCGAGTCGACCAGCCGGCGGACCCGAGCATTGTCGCCGATCAGCTTGCGGCGGTACTCGAGCGGATCGATCCCCGCGGCGTGGGCGCACTCGTCGATGACACTCTCGCGGCCGAAGGCGTAGAGACCCTCGTCGACGCTGCGCCAGGGACCTTGCGGCACGCCGACCGTCGCGGTGGCTTGGGCGCCGGCGAAGCGGGTGAAGCCGTAGGGCGCCGGGCCGCCGCCGCGCAGCGCCGAGTCGGCGCCGGCGCTGATCGCCTCGTACCCGGTGATAAGTCCGTCGGCGCCCAGGCCGGCTCGGAAGCGCTGCAGGGTGGCGCGCCGGTAGTAGTCGTGCGCCGTGTCCTCCTCGCGGGTCCACACCAACTGCACCGGCGCGCCGTCGGCCTGCGCCGCGATCTTGGCCGCCTGCACCGCGAAGTCGGGGATCAGACGCCGGCCAAAGCCGCCGCCCAGCAGGGTGTTGTGCAGGATCACCTCGTCGGGCTTGCGGCCCAGCGTGTTGGCGACGGCGAGGCGGGTCGCGGTCGGCATCTGGGTCGGCGACCATACCTCGATCTTGTCCGGGCCGACGCACACCGTGGTGTTCATCGGCTCCAGCGTCGCGTGGGCGAGGTAGGCGGTGGCGTAGGTCGCCTCGACCTTGCGCGGCGCGCCCTTGAATTCGGCGCGGAGCGGCGCGTGGTCGGCGGCGGGTGCGACCTCGGCGTCCTTGGCCTCCAGCGCGGCCAGCAGCTTCGCCCCGATGTCGGCGGAGCTCGAGGCAAGCGACGGGGTCGTCCATTGCGGCTGCAGGGCCCGCACGCCCTTGAACGCCGACCAGGTGCTGGCCGCCACGACGGCGACGGCGTTGTCCAGCTTCACCACCTTGCGCACGCCCGGCACGGCGAGGGCGGGCGCCTCGTCGACGGACGCGAGCTTCGCGCCATAGACCGGAGCTTGGCGGATCGAGGCGCGCAGCAGGCCAGGCATGCGCACGTCGATCCCGTAGACCGCCTTGCCGCGCGATTTGTCGGCGTTCTCGAGGGTGGGCAAAGGCTTGCCGATGTAGCGACGTTCGGCGGCCGGCTTCAGCGGCGGCGTCGCCGGCGGCGTGCAGGCCGCGGCGTCGGCGGCGAGGGCGCCGTACGGCAGTTCCTGGCCGCTTCCCACGCGCTTCACCAGACCCAGGTCCGCGCGGCAATCGCCCTCGGCGCAGTTCCAGCGCTTGGCGGCCGCGGCGATCAGCTGCGCCCTGGCGGTGGCGCCGGCCTCGCGCAGCTGCTTCCAGTGAGCGCGGATGGAGGAACTGCCGCCGGTGGCGAGGAAAGAGAACGGCCCGGTCGGGGAGGGCGGTCCGAGCTCGACGGTCACCCGTTCCCACGGCACGTCCAACTCGTCGGCCAGCACCTGCGCTTGGCCGGTGCGCGCGCCCTGGCCCATCTCGCTGACGGTCGAATAGAGGGTGACGTCGCCATTGGGGGCGATGCGGATCCAGGGCGACAGGGCCTGGTCTTGCGCCGATGCGCCTCGGGCTCCCAGGCCCAACAGCAGCGCGCCGCCGGCGCTCCAGGTGACGAACTGACGCCGATCGAGCTTCATGGCCGGCTCCTCGCGAACGATGCGCGGCGAGCCGGCAGGGTAGCGCCGCGGCTATCCCGGCGCAAAGGCCATCAGCGGCAGGGTGAAGCGCAACTGCGGGCCGACGAACATCTGCGGCTCGGAGGGCGGGCTCATGCCGGTCTCCGTCTCGCGCCGGGCGACGCAGGCCTGCACCTTCGGTCCCAGCGCCACGAAATCGTGCGCGCCCGGCAGCGCCTGCAGCACGCAAGCGTCGAAGTAGGGATACTTGTCGCTTTCGCTGCAGCCGAACGACGAGCGGTCGGGCCGGGCGGCGGTGAGGATCATCCGGTTGGGACCGGCCAGGACGGGCACGAAGACGCCGGAGAAGCAGGCGGAGACGATCACCACGATCGGGCGGTCGCCACAGGCGTCCGTGACCATCTCGTCCATCACCCGCGGCGGCAGGAACTGGCCATCGACCACCACCCCCTGCGGCGCGCCGTGCGAGGTGAAGTAAACCAGGCAGCCGCCGGTGGCCCGCTGCGCCAGGCCCTTCAGGCCCTCATAGATCGGCTCCGGATCGGCCATGCCGGGATGCACGTCGGGGTAGCGATCCGGCCGCACGGAAAACTGCAGCACGTTGTCGGGCGAGAAACCCTTCTTGATCAGCTCCGCCGCCACGTCGCGGCGGGCGTTGTCGAAGGTCTCGGTCGGGTTGTTGGTGTGGGAGGAATGAAAGTCGCCGCTGACCACCACGGCCGCCCAGTCGGCGAAGGGGCTCGCGGCGGCCGCGGCGAGCGGCGCGAGGCCGAGGGCGACGGCCAGGAGCGTCGCGGCGGCCGGCTTCAGGACGCGCAGACCCGGGAGACGCAACGCTTGTCGCCTTACTTGTAGTTCTTGAACGGCGTCGGCACCGCGGTGCCGGTCGCCTTGGCGACGAGGCGGCCCTCCGCGTCGTAGAGTTCGCCCTCGGTGAAGGCGATGGTCTTGCCCCAGCGCGACACGCGGCCCACGCCGCGCAACGGGCCGAAGCCGGCCGGGCGGTAGAAGCTGGTCTTCATCTCGGCGGTCGGCGCCACGGCGGTCATGCCGGAAGCCACCATGCAGGCCACCGACATGCATTCGTCGAGCATGGCGCAGAGGTAGCCGCCCTGCACCTGCTTCATCGGATTGGCGAGCAGCTCGGGCCTGGCCTCGAACGACACCTCCACCTCGCGCTTCTCCTGGCTGACGCCGAGCATCTTGAAGCCGAGGGTCTGGGAGCCCGTGGGCTGGTTCTTGGTGCGCAGGAAGCGTTGCAGGATGGCTTCGTCGGTGAGCGTCTGCGGCTCGGCGGAGGCGGCGTCGGTCACGGGCGCTATTTCTTCCTGAATTGATCGAGGGAGACGATGTTGGGGCCGTCGGGCTTCACCTTCGGCGTCGCGGCGACGCCGGGCTCGCTCGGCGTCGGCCCGGCGATCGCCGCAGGCTCGTCCGCGAATTCCGGAACGGCGAAGACGAGGCGATATTCGACGCTGGGATCGCGGAACTCGGTGATGGCGGCGTAGGGAATCGACAGCGAGTTCGGCTTGCCGCCGAACTTCAGCGTCACTGAGAAGAACGTCTCTCCCGGCGCCAGGTCCCAATACTGATGCTGCAGCACGATCATCATCTCGTCCGGATACTGCGACAGCAGCTCCTTCGGCCCGGTCACGCCGGGCGCCTGGGTCTTGAACGAGATGTAGAAGTGGTGGTCGCCAGGCAGGCCCCGGGACGCGGCGTGCTTGAGCGCGGCGCGCACCACGCCGCGCAGCGCCTCCTGCTGGAGCGCGTCGTAGCCGATCTGGTCGAGGGGTCCGCCACCGTTCGCCATTGGTGCGAAGGGTAGCGTGCGAGCGCGCCGAAGCAAGGGCGCGCGGGCCACGCGCCGCTTCAAAACGCCAATTGCCGAGAAGGTGGGAGGCTTCTGTTGCCAGGCGCCTCCCGAGCCCCGCCTAGACCCGCTAAAGCCTAGGGCTTAGTTCGAATACTCCCGCGCCGCATTACGCAGCGATGGCGTACTCTTGAGCGAAGTTATCGTTCGCATTTAGTTTAATGGCCCGAAACGGTGAGCCACGCCGAGAGAAAGCAACGCCTTTACACGTCTGTCGATGCTGATCGGCCCCGTGATCCCCGCCGATAACGCGGGAAGAGGTTGGTGGAGCCGCCGGGAATCGCACCCGGGTCCAGTCCGCTTATTGCGCGCGCGTTTATCTCCATAGTCCGGACGAGTCCGAACGAGCTTCATATAGGCGCTTTGGGTTGCCGATTGAAGAACGGAGTAGCGCGGTTTTCGAGCTTCTTTGCTAAGTAGCTTGACGGCTAATTAGCGAAGTCCCTAGATAGGGGCCATGGACGTCTACGAAGCCCTGGCTGATCCGACACGGCGGGAGATCGTCGCCATGCTGTCGGCGGGCGAGCGCAGCGCCGGCGATCTCGCCGCCCGGTTCGAGATGGCGGGTCCTTCGGTGTCGCGGCACCTGAAGGTGCTGCGCGAGAGCGGCCTCATCGCCTACCGCCAGCAGGCCACCAGCCGCGTCTACCGCCTGGAGCCGGAGCGCCTCGAGGAGGTGCGGCAGTGGATGGACGCGGTGCTCGACGCGACGAAGGCGCGCTTCGACCGCCTGGGCGCGCATCTCGATCGGATGAAGGAACGGGGGGACTGACCAATGGCCGAAGCCGAACTTGCACGCTTCATCGACCGGTTCACGCTGGAGTACGTGCGTACCTATCCGCACCCGATCGAGCGGGTCTGGCGGGCGATCGTCGACCCGGAGGAGTTCCGCGCCTGGTTCATCCCCGGCCGCCTCGAACCCAAGGTTGGCGGCCGCTACTGGTTCGGCGACGACGGGTTCCAGGGCGCCGTGGACGCCATCGAGCCGCCGCGGCTCTTGCGCCTCGCGGACGACAAGCAGGGCCAGGTGTTCCAGTACGCTCTGTCGCCGGTCGCGGGCGGAACCCGGATGCAGTTCATCCATCGCTTCCCGCCCGATGGCGTCGCGATCTCCGAGCCTTGGATCGAGGGGCTGGATCCCGAGACGCGGTTCGAACTCGGCGCCGAGGAGCCGGGGGTCTATCCGCCTTGGCGGCCGGGCGCCGCCGGCGGTTTCCACGCCATGTTCGACGACCTCGCCGACTACCTCGACGGCGTTGCGATCGGCTCGCGCTTGCCGCCGACGACGATCAGCGAGTTCGTCCACAAATGGGCGAGCCGATCCGGCGGGATGGATGACTTCACGCCCGAGGAGAAGGCCAGGCGCGCGGAGGTGCGCAAGTCGCTCCGCGACCGCGAGCGTTGGATGGAGCTGATCGCACTCTACCGCGCCCACATCGCCGCCACGCTGCCGCCGGCCGAAAAGGGCGTCTGACGCGGCCGGGGCCGTGCCGAGGTCGGCGAGTGCGTTGGTGGAGGCCCCGGCCGTTCGCGAAGCGCGAACGGACAGGCGGTTTTCGCGAACCGACGGGCTTGCTTCGCCGCTGTCATTGGGGACGCCTCGGCGTCCGCCTAGTTTCCCGGCGCGCCCGGCGAAGGAGGGGCGAGTTCGATGAAAAGCCTGCTGCACTCGGCCACGTTCCTGCTCCTGGATATGGCCTCGACCTTTTTCTACCTGGCCGTCTTCCTCACCACGAAGAGCATCCCGATCGCGGCGGCGGCCGGCGTCGGCCTCGGCATCGCGCAGATCGTCTGGGAGCGGACGCGGGGCAAAAAGATCGAGGCGATGCAATGGATGAGCCTGTTCCTGGTCGTGGCCTCGGCCATCGCCACGGTGCTCACCAACGACCCGCGCTTCGTGATGTTCAAAGCCAGCGTCATCTACGTGATCATCGGCGTGGTGATGCTGAAGCCGGGCTGGATGAACCGCTATCTGCCGCCGGTGGCGGTCGAGCTGCTGCCCGACGTGGGCGTGATCTTCGGTTTCGTCTGGGCCGGCCTGATGTTCGTCTCGGCCGCCGTGAATCTGGGCACGGCCCTGACAATGAGCTTCATTGGCTGGACGGCGTTCATGTCCACCTACGCCCTGGCGACCAAGCTCGGCCTGTTCGCGGTTCAATACGGTACGATGCGCTTCATTGGCGGTCGCCGGC